>WQTY01000353.1 GCA_009786045.1 Pseudomonadota bacterium
TTGGGGGTAGACGCGTATCGCGCTCGCCAAAATGGGCATCTTCGTCGTCAGCGGCGTCGTTGTGGTCGGTCACGTACGAAGTACGCTCCCTTCCACGCCTCCTTGCTTCCTAGAATCTGCACCATTTTGGCGCCGCGATAAAGCTCGTGCGATAAATGTGCATCTTGCATCTTCGTCGTCAGCGGCGTCGTTGTGATCGGTCATGTACGAAGTACGCTTCCTTCCACGCCTCCTTGCTTCCTGGAATCTGCACCATTTCGACGCCGCGACCCTGCCGTCAGATAAGGCGAGTGCGATAGCGGCGCAGGGGGCGCTGCCCCCTTCCGAATCAGAAGACGAGGACGTTTTCGGCGCCGTGTTGCCGAATCAGGCCGTCGATGTAGTTGAGGGCTTCTTTTCGTCGTTCTGTGAAGCGTTCGAGGGATTTGATTTCTTCCCTGGTGGGGTTTGGAAAAAGTCTTGGGTAGACGACATCCGGGTCGAGATCGCGCAGGTTTTGAACGAGTTGTTTGCTAAAACGTTTGACGAGGTTGAGTCTTCGCACGACGCGCGGTGCGTGCCAGGGCGGAAAGGAGGCGTCATTGTCGATGGCGATGATGCCGCCGGCCTGGAAGTGGGCATTGGCACCGTAGTTATCGGGGTCTCCGCTGAATCGATCCCAGTTGTTGGTGAGGAAGTCGATGAGGATGAGGTCGGAGATTTGTTGAAGGATATTCTGGGTGGTGAGTTCGTGGCCTTCGGTCCAGGCGAGAAATTTGGGTTGGAGTCTTTGGCTGGAGGGGCGGCCGCCGGCGAGGAGCTGGTTGAAGAATTGCGACAGAGGGGGGATGCGGGTCGTCTGCATGCCGAGGTATGGCGTCCATGCGGCGGTGACTTCGATGGGGAAGGGTTCGAAAGCGGGGATCCATTCTTTGAAGATGGCGTAGAGGGCGGGCTGGTTGTTTTCGGTTTCCCAGATGAGGTGGACGAACTTGCTTTTGTAGGCGGCATTCTTGGTTGATCTTGAGGCGGCGTAAAGTGTGTGGAAGTCATTCCTTGTGAAGCGGGCGACGGTGCTTTCTGGGATGGCAAAACTGCATTGCAGGATTTCGCAGAGCCGGAAGAAGGCGATGCCGGATCGGTACATGGTTTGCCGCAGATCCTGATCCGGCTTGATGGCAGCGATGGTGGTGTCGTTAACCTGGTATCGGAATGAGACGGTCGATCCTCCGCCAAGGGCGGCAAGGGCATTTTTGCCGTCCGGGCGCAAGTCGGTCACGAAGGCAGCGCCGAAACGAGGGTCGTTGTCGAAAGCTTTCCAGTAGTAAGTTTTGGCTGGATCCTGGGTGAGGGACGGGGAGAATTCTCTTGCGCGTGCTCTTGCGCGTGCAAAATCGCCTTTGAGGAGGAGGAGCGCAAATTCGCGTGAGAGGATGTCGTCAGGAAGGCTGGTGTCGGGATGCTGTGCGTGGATGGCGTGCAGGATGGCCTCAGCATTGTCGAGATGTTTTTTCCGGATGGCATGGTCGATGGCCGCTGTGAGGATGGTCAGGTCGTAGGGGCGGGTATTCTGCCAGAGTTCGTGGAATTGGGTGTTGACTTGCTGAATGGCTTCGTAAGTTTCCTGCAGGACCTGGCGGCGTTGGGCCTCCTCCTGGGCGCGTTGGGCTTCCTCTTGAGCGGCAGCAATTTCCTCTTCGGAGGGGACGTATGGCGCAGGGGGCGTTGGGGATGGGGTGCCGTGTGTGGCGCAGCCCATGAGAGGGAGGCAGAGGAGGAGAAAAAGAGCCAGACGTTGCGAGATGGCTCGCAAGTGCATGGGCATGGTAGGCGGCAGTCGGCGTGGCATCCGTTTATTTTCTCTGAAGCGCAGCGTTTCTAAAGGCGAGCTCGCCCGGTGTGTGACGGCTCAGACTGGAGCGGCATCATAGTTTCGACGCGGCCGGATGGCAAGCATGCATCATCGAAGGCAGATGGATATTGAGTTTATGGCGTGCTATAGGGGGGCGTGTGCGGATTGGCATGGGTCGTCATGAATCGGTCCATGTTTGTTTTTTTCATTGATTGGCATGATGCCGTGGGTTTTGATGCGTGCTTTGAGGAGACGTCCATGATGAAGCGATTGGCTTGGGTGTTGGCGATTGGGATGATGTCATTTGGTATGGCCGGGTGCGGAACGACGTCGGGTGGCGCCGGGGGTGAGGCAGCGGGAGGCACTGCTGCAGGCGTGCAGGCTGCCGGCAAAGCGGCAGGGCAGCGCGCGATATATGAGCGCCTCGATCTGAAATGTGTCGATGACATCCAGCAGTTCATCGTCAAGATGGATGGCACGAGGGAAGTTTTGATGGCGAACGGGCAGCTGTGGTCGATCAGCAAAGACGGCCAGGCGCGGCAGATTCGTGCGCTGCCGGATGCTGCAGGGAACTATGTGCTGATTCCGAGTCCCGAAGTGCTCATACATTATAAGGATGGGCGCGTGATGTTGGAGCATGCTGAGAGCGGGACCGAATTTTTCCGGCTGCAGGGCAATACCGATGACAGACTCGTGCTCTACAGTCATGACTTTGTGGAAATGGCGCTGAGGGACGAAGGGCAGCGGTACAATGTGTGGTTTGCACCGACGCGTTTTTCCGGGATCAAGATGTCTGAGTCAGTGCAGGATTTCATGACGCGCCAGAGTCCTGATTTCAATATGGGCGTTCCTGACAGTGTGGGTGTCGTGCGGAGCATTGCTCTGGGCGGAAACTCGCGTGTGGCAGTGGCCGTTGATAATCCCGCAGACGGGAAGGTGGGGCTTTTGTACTTCCTGGACGGGCATAATGCACCGGGCCGCCTCCAGGCACTTGCCCGCACCAATACGCCTGTCAGGCAGATAGCGATATCGCCGAGCGGCCGCTTTGTGGCTGCTCTGGACACAGAGGGGAATATCCACCTGACCCCAACGGGGGATGATAAGGGGATAAGGATGTTCAGCAAGCTGTATCAGGGGATTTTGAGCATCGACTTTGCAGGAAACGATCTTGTCCTTTTGGGACAGGATTATGTGACGCGCGTGAACAGCCAGACGGGGGATGCTGTCTGGAAGGTGCCGATGAAGATGGACGGGCAGTGCCGGGTTTACGGCGAGCGCGTCTATTGCGTTGCCAAATCAAAAGTCGTAGCTTTGAGCGCCGACAAGGGGGAGTGGCTGGAGGTTTTGGGATTCTCGTCTGATGCTTATGGCCAGCTGCGCCGCGATACCGAAGGGCATGAGGCTCTGAGCGGGACGCTTCAGCCCAGGTGCTTTGGGTTGTAGAATGGCGGGGCATGCAAGTAGAGACAAGGCATGCCTTGTCTCTACGCGGTTTTTTTGAGGGGGCCGCGCCCCCTGCGCCGCTATTGCCGCATGCGGCAATACGCGTCTACCCCCAAAGCGGGGCCTCAGTCGCCGGCCCCGCAACGCCCCCGCTCGCAGG
>WQTY01000354.1 GCA_009786045.1 Pseudomonadota bacterium
CAGAGGGGGTAGCCGCATATTGGCATGTAGGGGCGACCGTCCCGGTCGCCCGCATGCCAATAGCGGCGCAGGGGGCGGCTGCCCCCACAGGCGAAAAATCGTTACCACTGGGGCGCAGCACGCTACGCCCTTACAAAGTGGGGTGAACGAATTTTGGAAATGTCTTGCGACCGCGAAAATGTTAGTTATGGTGGAGGCTGATGCGTGGTGAAAATCACGCGCTTACTTTTGTCATGGAGATTACGGGATTGAACAAAAAACGAGCCATCTATTTATGTATAGCCGGATTTGCCCTTGTCTCAGGACTGATGCTGACCATCATCAAAAGCGGTGATCGCTGGGCCTTTCATTGGAAGGGTGCGGCGCTGATGGCGCAGCCCAAGGAAGATGTCTATCACGATCTTTCGTCGTTACAGATTTTCAATCGTGTTTTGTTGCAGCTGCAGGAGAATTATGTCGAGGCGTCGCGTCTCGATCCAGCCCTGATGCTGGCTTCCGGTCTGGACAGCCTCCAAAAGAGCGTTCCCGAGCTTCTTCTTGTCTTTGACAAAAAAGTTAAGGATCGCCCCACTCAGGTGACGGTCAGGATTGCGGAGCATAATCGGACGTTTTCGCTTCAGAACGTCGACACACTCTGGGAGATGAGCCTGCGGTTGCGTGAGGTTCTTAAGTTTATCCAGGACTATTTGCCCAAGGATGTCAAACCCCGCGAGCTGGAGTATGAGGCTGTCAATGGCATGCTTCGAACACTCGATCCGCATAGCCTCATTCTCTCACCCGAGGTTTATCGGGACATGATGGAGGGCAATCGCGGCAAATTTGGCGGTCTTGGCATTATGGTGCGCATGATTGACGGCATTCTCGTCGTCATGGAACCCATGCCGGGCGAACCCCCTGCCGTGAAAGCAGGCATTCAGCCAGGCGATCAGATTCTTGCGATTGATGGTACACCGACGCTTAACATGACCATCACGGAGGCGGTTGACCTTCTCAAGGGCGAGCCTGCGACAACGGTCAAGCTCACGGTCATGCGCAAGGGGTGGAAAGAGTCGAGAATCATTGGCGTTGTGCGCGACGAGATTGTCATCCCCAGCATTGAGTCGGCGGACCTGGGCGACAGAATCGCCTATGTCAAGCTGAAGGGTTTCCAGAGCAATTCACAATCGGATTTGCTTAAGGCGCTGGAGAATCTTAACCGTTCGATGGGCGGCATTGGCGGCCTCATTCTCGATTTGCGCGGCAACCCCGGCGGACTTCTCGATCAGGCGGTTCTCATTGCGAACGATTTTCTCAGTGGGGGTACGATTGTGACTACAGTTGGCGCAAGCGATCGCTATCGCAAACCCTACGAAGCCACCGAAAAATCCAATGTGCCTCAATATCCTCTCGTCGTGCTGATCGATTCGGCTTCGGCTTCGGCTTCAGAAATTGTTGCGGGTGCACTCAAGAATCATCAGCGTGCGCTCATTTTGGGTGACACGAGCTTTGGAAAAGGAAGCGTTCAGGTACTTTACGAGTTGCCCGACAAGTCGGCGCTCAAGCTTACCATTGCCCAATATCTTACCCCCGGTGATCAATCGATCCAATCGGTAGGTATCGTACCCGACATTCGGCTCGTGCCGATGCGTGCAACAAAGGATGAGCTCGACCTCTATCCCAAGCCGTGGGTTCGCCGTGAGTCAAGCCTTGGGGGGCATCTGGACAACCAGCTCGCGGCTCAGGATCTGGTGCCGCAGTACAATCTGCGTTACCTCTCACAGCGCTTTGATCTCCCCGAGGATGGTTTCGACGACGACTCCGTGTTGACTATCGATGACATTGACAAGATCATCAAGCGCAAGCCAAGGGACGAAAAACCTGGCGATGATCCGCAGGTACGTCTGGCCAAGCGCATTGTGCAGCTCATGGGCAATACGGCCCAGCGAGAGGCTATGCTTGAGCGCTATGCCCTTTCCGCCTCAGCGCTAAGCGAAGATGAGGATCAGGCGCTTGCCCGCGAACTCTCCAAGTTTGGCATCGACTGGGCCAGAGGAAAGAACCCAGATGACCTCTCCAGCCTGAAACTCAGAATTGAGACGGACAATGTGCAGCATACCTATGAAGCGGGCACGAGTTATACGATACGTGCCACCGTCACGAATACGGGCTCACAGCCGGTGTATCGGATTGTCGGCCGAAGTGAGGCATCGTTTAAGCGCATCGACGACAAGGAGTTCATCTTCGGCAGGATCGCACCCAACCAGTCCATCACGCGCGAGCTCGTCGTGAGGACAAACCGTGCACAATCCTCTCGCCTGGATCGCTTCGCCATTTCACTCTTTGCCGACGACGATTCACCTACCCTCACGAAGCCGATTCTCACCGAAACAATTGAGCTCACCACAAAATCTCGTCCGCAGCCCTCGTTCTCCGTTCATTATGCCATCCTTGACCGCGATCAAAATGATCCCAGCCGCATGGGCAATGGCCTTCTCGATGATGACGAAACGATTACGGTTCGCGTGTGGATCGCCAATGACGGCGATGGCGTGGCTGAGAAACCGCTCATCTTCCTCAAGAACAAGGCACCCGAAATCAAGCTTATCGATGCGCGTGCCGAAACGCCGCCCCTCGAAAGGGGTCAGATGACCCATCGAGACTTCGTCTTTCAGACGCAAAAAGTGACGGCCAATCCCGTTGTCATTGAGCTGCATGTCTACGACAAGGCAAGCACTCAAATGCTTGTCGAGAACATCGGATTTATCACATCCAAATCAGACCTCATTGCCAATGCCCAGGTCATACCCTCCAGCGCCATCAAGCGCGTTATTGAGCAGGTTCCGCTCTTTGTTTCTCCCACCGATCGCGCCAATACGCTCGTCAGCGTACCCGTACAGACGGTTGTGCAGACCAACGCTGTGGTGGGGGATTTTACGCACATTACCGCTGGCGAAGTCATTGGCTGGGTTGCGACCACTGCGCTGCAGGATGCTGCCGGTGTGGCAGTCACGCCGCTCGAACAAACCACCACTGCGACGATTCCGCGCATTGTGATGGCACCGAACATGCCTCTGGCTGTTGAGAGCGACACTTTCACGCTGAAGGCTAACGTTACTTCCTTTGCCCCGCTTAAGGATTATTATGTGTACATCATCAGCGAGGTCGATCACACACTTGAGACCCAGAAGGTGGCCTACGAGAAAATCGAATCAGGTCAGCACAGCATCCAAACCGATATTCCGCTGCAACCTGGCCTGAACCGCGTGCGAGTCTTTGTGCGAGACGAAAAAAACAGCGAAGCCTACGAAACCCTTCAGGTTTACCGGAAATAGAGGCTATGGCTGAAGGGGGCTGTTGCCCCCTGCGCCGCTATTGGCCTGTATCCCCCCGTCGCCTGCAGCGCCACCCCCCTTGAAAGGGGGGCAGGCCAATACGCGTCTACCCCCTG
>WQTY01000355.1 GCA_009786045.1 Pseudomonadota bacterium
TGATAGCGGCGCAGGGGGCTTGCCCCCACCTCGTCTAAACCAACGGCAGAAACTGCTCACCTTCGGGACGGTAGCCGTGAAAGAAGCTCTTGGCATCCATAGGTTTTTTGCCTTCGGGCTGGAGGGTATGAATGGCCAGGATGCCCTGTTTGCAGGCAACGAGGAGTGCTTTTGAGTCCGGGCAGAGCCCAAGGATTGTACCAGGGGGAGAGGAAACGTGGGTTTCGAGGGCGTGCGTCATGTGGATGGCGATGCGTTTGCCCTGGTAGGTGACAACGGCGGTTGGCCAGGGAAAGAGCCCTCGGCAGCGTGCATCCAACGCGTGTGCATCCGTATCGAAATGGATGTAGCCGTGGGATTTTTGAAGTATGGGCGCAGCGGAAGGTTCGCCATCTTGTGGCACAGGCGTAAGGGAACCATTGGCAATGCGGTGGATATTCTGGGTGAGAACCTGCGCTGAGAGTGCGGCGAGTTTTTCGTGAAGTGTTGCGGCAGTCTCGGAAGGCGCCAGATCAATGGCCTGGCGCGCATAAACAGGCCCCGTATCCATGCCGGCATCCATGCGCATGAGGCAAACACCCGAAGTTGTCTCGCCCTGCATGATGGCCCATTGAATGGGCGCAGCGCCGCGATACTTTGGCAGGAGCGAGGCATGCAGGTTAAGTGGGGCCAGGCGCGGAATATCGAGGAAGGCTTGGCGGAGAATTTTGCCGTAAGCGATGGTGACGAAGAAATCGGGAGCCAGGTCCGTGAGCAGATCGAACATCTCGGGCGTCTTGAGAATTGGGGGCTGGTAGCAGGGAATGGCGTGGGCTTCGGCACATTGCTTAACAGCCGGAGGCGTCATGAGGCGTCCTCTGCCTGCGGGTTTATCGGGCTGGGTGATGACGGCACAGACCTGGCAACGGGGGTCGGCAACGAGCGCTTCGAGCGTGGGGACAGCAAATTCTGGTGAACCCATAAAAACAATTTTGAGCATGATGCCTCACTAACATGAATGCTTCATATGGATTGAACTGACGCTGCGCATGCGGCAGCGCATGGAATATTCGCGGCAGGCCTCGACCGTCGCCCGATCAGGGACGAGGTAAAATGCCCATGAGGCTCTTGACATCGTTGTCCGAAAAGCGGAAGCCCAAACCGAAATAGTAGTCGAAGGTGTTATGGTTGAAGGGATTGTCGATGCCTGCCGAGAGATAGAACGCTTTTGTCCAATTCCAGGGGAAAGCCAGCGACAGATAAGCCAGGGCAGTTGCGCGCATGCGCGGATACTTGTCGCCATTGAAGTCGTAGAGATCCACCGCGAATCTGAGGTCATCGTTGAACAGCATGAGGTCTCCGCCGATGCCGCCGGTATTTTCGATAATGCCAAAGCGCCCAACAAACCATCGCCATCGCTTCGCGAACTGTGCGCTGAAGAGAAAGCTGCTGTCGGTTGTCGTGACGGTCTCATACACCGGGCCGGAAGCAGAGGAATCGGTCAGGACATGCTTCGTTGTCGATTTGCCATTGGGATCCATGATGAGATTAAGGAGGTAAAACTTATCGGGGGAAGATTGAAGTTTGACGCCAAAATCTACTCTAAAGGCATTGGCATTGATCAAATAGTCGCTTCTCAGCGAGATATCAACATTCATGTTGGAGATGGGGGAGAGGAGGGCGTTGGCGCCATCGACGGTTTCGGTTCCGGATCTGATCAGCGCCCGCGTTTCCTTGAGAAGGCTCTCGGCCTCATCTGCAATGGTATTATCGACCAGCAACCGCCCTACGCTGCCCTCGCCTTCGTCCATGCGCTGCGTGATTCGCTCAATGTTCGTGAGGGAGCGATCCAGCTTGTCGATAGAGTCAGCGAGTTTGGCAATTGAGTCATGGGCGATCGAAAAAGTGCCGTCTACCCCGGATTGGGTGGAACGAATCATGCTTCGCATATCTGCGACAGCGGCCCTGAGCTCGCGGGTGAGCACCGGCATTTCAGAACTGCCCATGTGTGCCAGTTTGGCAGCATCTCGTGTAACAGCTTCGACATTCATGACAATGGCGTTGATCTTGTCGGTGTTTGTCGTCGCAATCTCGCGCACAGCTCTCATCGTCTCGTGGAGATCTTCGATAATATCCATGAAGCGCTGCTCACCTTCATTGCCGCCAAACACGCTCGACATCGTTTCAGTAACCTGAGAGACATTGGCCATGATCCTGCCGGCATCATTGAGAAGCGCTTCGGGGCCCGTTGTTTGAAGAACGTTGTAGATTCTGTCACCTGCCACAAGCTGGCGGCCCTGCACGCCAGGAGTCAGATCGAGGTGATAATCGCCTAAAATGCCCGACATTTTTTTGGCAATGGTCGCACCATTCTTAAAGAAACCGTTTTGCTCTTCACCTTCATGCAGGACGACATTTTCGGATATGGCAAAGACGACTCTGGCAACATTGCCATCGAGTGAAATGGAACGCACTTCACCGATTTGAATGCCGGCAACCCGTACCTGGGAGCGTGGCAGCAAGCCGGTCACATCATCGAAGTAGGCGTAGAGTTCGTATGTTCCCCGGCTCCGCCCCCAATCTGACGAGAACTTGACGATCATGGCAATCGTCATGATCAGTCCAACGATGATGACGAATCCAACCTTAAATGGGGTGATGATATTTTGCATATGAATGACTAAAATTCCGCAGGAAAACGATGCCTACCAGATGACAACCGAAAGGAAATAGTTCAGCAGCAATATCGTGATGGAAGCATTGACCACGGCGCTGGTCGTTGCTTCGCCAACCCCTTTGGCACCGCCGGAGGCATAGAATCCCTTATAGCACCCGATGAAACTTATGAAGACACCAAAGACCGCTGCCTTGATGAGCCCGCCAATGACATCATAGGGTTCTAACAAGTTCTCGACCATGGCGTCAAACGAACCGTAATCAATGCTCAAAAGTCCGATGCCGACCAGGTAGGCCCCTACGATGCCAATGAAATTGAAGATGGCACACAAAACCGGCATGAGCAATGTCGTTGCCCATACTCTTGGAACGATGAGATATTGCACCGGATCGACAGCCATGGTTCTCATGGCATCGATCTGTTCGGTGACACGCATGGTGCCAAGCAGAGTTGCCATGCCAGAGGAAGCACGCCCGGCCACCATAATGCCGGACAGCACAGGGCCAAGTTCGCGGCAAATCGCAATGGCAACGGTCGCGCCAACGAGAGATTCCGCACCAAATAAACCAAAAGCATAAGCACTCTGGTAGGCAAAAATGGCTCCCGTAAAAAAACCGGTCAGAAGGATGATAAAGAGCGATCCAAAGCCGACAAACTCTATGGCGAGGAGCAGCTGCTTAAAGCGGTATGGCGGACGAACGGTCGCTATCAGCATCTGCACAAACAGAATGATGAACTGACCAAGTCCCTCAACCTGCCGGATAG
>WQTY01000356.1 GCA_009786045.1 Pseudomonadota bacterium
CATCGACGGTGTCGCTCAGGCCTATGGCTCGCGTAATGACATTCTTGTAAGGAAAGCTCGGCAAATCCTCTGGACGAAGGATTTTCGAACGGATGTACTCGTTGGCAAGTGAGTGATCCTCAGTCATCTGTGTGATTTCACCCTTGCGGAAACGATAGCATCGCGAGTCGCCTATATGGGCAATGATAATCCCTTCCTCGACGAAGTACGCGCCCACGCATGTCGTGCCCATGCCATCGTATTCCTTATTTTCGGTCGCTGCCTTGTGGATGAGCGTGTTGGCATCGATCATGGAGGCAATCAGACGCCGCTCTTCACGGCTCCTTGGTTTTTTGCGGCCATACGGCCACGGCTCCAATTCGATGGGCTCTTCCTGTTTTTTTGTCTTGTCGTAGTACTCACTGATACTATCGATGGCCATGCGAGAGGCGACTTCGCCCGAACGGTGACCTCCCATGCCATCGGCGACGACGACAAAAGACTCAGTTGGAGAAACAAGAAAATTATCCTCATTGTGGTCACGAACCATGCCCGTGTCCGTTAAACCAGCGCATTTTAACCGCATATTCGTCCCACTCCCATCATGGACTTGTGAGGAAAGGTGCCAAAAACTGTGCACACAACAGTACCATTAACCCGCGGACTCTAACACGTTGCCGATGTTCTCACAAGATAACTCTATTTTATCAGAAGCGAATCTCAATACCACCGGTAAGATCAAACCCCCAGCTTGTTCCACCAATGAGTTCTGTCGCGATGAAAAGCTTCCAGTTCTTCGAAAATTTATAAGCTGCAACCCCCGAGATGAGATAGCGCATTGAGGCCGTACTGCAATGTTTATACCCCGATATCTCTTTCGACTCATCTTCTCCGTTTGCGGCTGGGTCGGCCGATGCATCATAGCCGCACATTGTCCCAAAACCGACCCCGGCCCCCACGGCAAAATCAAATAACGACAGCCCGTCGTAGCGCCAGCGGACAGCCAAAATACCCAAATATCCCATTTTTGCATTGGTGTTTCCGCCAGACATCCTGAAAATGCCGGCAATTTCGTATTGGCCGCCATAAATGGGGAACAGTGCTTCGGCGCGCATAAACCATGTCATGACGTCATTGGTCGAAAAAAATCCGCCGCCGCCAAGGCGTATGCCATATCGGTTATCGCCAATGACCTGTTCAGACTCTGTGCTGCTCAATGCCGTCTGAGCCATGAGTGCCGAAGTTTCACAGTCGAGGTTTGCCACACCGCCATGCACCGAAACGAGTCCGGCGGTTTCGTCTGTGTAAAACGCAAGGCATCCCTCTTGTGTCATGGTCAAAACAGATCCCGGCACAGGCTCGAATGCCTCAAGGCGCCTGGTACTGGCATTGGGGGTGAGCTGCCACAGCGAATAGGCTGAGTCATTTTGTGTCAGCGCGAGCACCTGCCCACGCCCGATAACATGATAGTCGATGACATCGGGCAGGCGCTCCACACGCCAAAGGTCAGGCTTGCCCACGGCATCATCCAGCCGGATGGCGGCGTAGCACAAATTCGACACCGCTTCCGGCAGGGCTTCCGGATTCTGCTGTGAATCGTTCGGCGATCGCTTCACATCCGGCTCAACGCAGCTGCCACGCAGCAGAATGGTGCCATCGGGCGCAGACTCAAGCGTTGTTTCAAGCGCAAACACTTGCGGCAGCTGCGCTTCGTATACCCAATCCGATGCATCGCTGCGCACGTAGACGGCGATCTCAGACTGTGCGTCGGATGGCTCGCACAGGAGTACCCCCAGCCCGCGCGCGTTTCCAAGATAGACCGGCATACACGATGCAGGCAGAGACAAGGGCTCAGGGATCGCTTCGTGAGGGCGCCTGATGAAAGCACTTGGCGCCTGAATGTGCTCTGCATCTCTGCGTGCATCCCGCATAAGCCGATACAGCGTGCCCATCTGAGAACCTTCGTCAGGCCAAAACCAGGAAGCTGACTCAGATTCCTGAACAGGATGGCTCTCCCATATCCCAATGAAGTCGACTTCATGACAGCCCATTTCCGGCATATCCGCCGAAAGTTCTTCCTCTTTTGGCGGAGCCTCCATGTCCGGGCTTTGCGGCATGTTCCAGGACAGCTTCACGGGTTCGGCGTCATGCAGCGTGTGGGAGGGGGTAAAACGATCCACAAGCGGGATGAGCGGACCACAAACCTCGACCCACGAATGCCCGTCCCGGGACAATACCCGCGACATGCCATCCCAGATCCATCCTGCCTGATGCAGTATGACATGGGGCGCCTCTGACATGGGTTCCCACGACTGGCCGCCATCGCGCGTCACGAAAAGGCGCGTATCAAGCAGACGCCGCAGCCGGATAAGGCCGACACCATCATGCCGAATCCAAAGTCCCTGAACCGAAATACTCTGAAAACCGCCAGCATTGGCAGCGCTCTGGGGTTGGGCACTGCTCGCCTGTGCAGCGCGAACGACTGGCAGGTCTTCGCCCGGGATGAAAAAATCCGAAAGCGCCACGCTCATGCTCTGGCCATTGTCGAGGTCAAGCAGCGTCACGGTCTGGTTGTCCGCAAAAATCACCGCTGTACCTGCATTATCGATAGCCTGAAGTCCGGGAATCTCGAAAACAGGGAAAAACCCGCCCTCTGCCATAGCCTCTCGATAGCTGGGGGCACTCATGAGCACAGATCCCGCAAAGGCAAAAAGACGGTCGCGATGATCAAGTGAAAGCCACATCGTGCCGGGGGGGACATGGATGATGCCAAGCGGCATCAGCGTATTTGAAGCCGCCATCACCCGGTTATCCGAAAGCTGCACGAGCACCACCGAATGCCCCACCGAAAGGATCGACACATCGCCAGATGGCCATTGGTTCGGTGTCTCATCCAGCCAGGGTGCCTGGCCCTGGGAAGACGAAATCCAAAGTGCCGCTTCGGGTTGAGCAAATGACGATTCCTCGGCCAAAACACCCCAGGGGAAAACCGACAAAGCAACCACTGCAACGACGAAAAAAAGCCTCGTGATCATATGCTCCACATGTGCCTCCACGCACGACGAACACCCGGCCTCAGCGTGACACAAGGCCAACCCTCACCTCTAGTGCATTTTTGAATGCACATAAAGGATGAAAACAACGACCTCGAAACTCGGCCTCATTGCCCTCGCAGGCCGGAGACGAGCCATTTCGAGTCGTCATGGGCAAATGCGTCCTTTATGCGGTAAATACTGCCATCATTCTCAAAAGTGCATGCGCGTATTCGGGCCCAAAGGCCCAATAGCGCATGCCGCAGCCCGTATTCGGCTTCTGGCCGAATAGGGCGCGCACAAAATGGCCGTTTTATTATTTTAAACACAGTCAGGCATGTGGGGGGAAGTCTCCCCCTACGCCGCTATGTGCTCCCTGCCTGTGGCAGGTGCGCGCATACGCGGCT
>WQTY01000357.1 GCA_009786045.1 Pseudomonadota bacterium
GAACACGATAAATGCCGGGTTCGGCATAGCGATGTGTCCGATTTCGCTCATAGGTGCAATCCGTAACACTGGCTGCCTTGGAAAAATCTAAGTGGCCTTCATCGCCCCAAAGGATTTTGAAGTCACAGGTTCCCTTGTAGTGAAATGGAAGGATAAGCTCAGAATCCCTCTCTGTGACTTCCCAGACCGTTTCGAAAATCTTGGGTGAACACCGCCCGTCGCCGCGGCAAAACTCGCCGTCCCAGGTGTCTGGATTCTTGCACTCAGTATCCGAAACGCAACGCTTAGAACAAAAATAGTCCTTGGCACTGTCGCAAAAACCATTCTCACCACAATCATCATGGGTCAAGCAGGGGCAGGGCTTGCAGACATCGTTCTCAAGGCAAAGCCCAGGGTCACAAGCAATTGCCGCAATACACGCACCATTTGTGCATGATTCATTAGGAGCACATGGGTTGTTGCATGCGCCGCAATGTTCTGTGCTTAGCCAAAGATTCGTCTCACAGCCGTTGGTGTCGTTGCCATCGCAGTCGGCGAATCCTGGCTCACAGGCAATTGTCGCAATACAAACACCATTTGTGCATGATTTGTTAGGTGCACATGGGTTGTTGCATGCACCGCAGTGTTCTGTGCTTAGCCAAAGATTTGTCTCGCAGCCGTTGGTGTCGTTGCCATCACAGTTGGCGAACCCTGGGTCACAAGTTGCTACCACACATTCACCGTCGATTTCATCATCGCAGTCAGCGAACCTCACCTGGTAGCTATCATTGCAGCCAGCAATCGTTCCCAAAACAGCCAACAAAACCAACGTGCTCGCTCGCATATGTGTCTCCTCTGGGTCGAACGAATCATATCGTCCGAACCAACAGAATATCACAAAACATGCTGTTTTGAGAAGAAAGTGTTTATTGTTGTTACAAAATGCGACAGTTTTGGCCAAAAATGATGCACTTCGTCCTCTACCCACAAGCGTCCGTCGAAGCCTCCCTCTCTGAGGGAGGTGGCGCAAAGCGCCCCTTGGGTGCCCGTCGCCACCTCCCCTGAAGGGGAGGCACGCAGGGTGGGGGAACGGGTTCCCCCACAAAAGAAAACAGTTTGCCCTGTCAGCGGCACGCAAAGCTCAGGCCAAGATTCTGAGCTTTCCATATGGGCCGTTTCTTAAGTGTGCAGTAGTTCTCCTCCGACATGGCAGATTCTGAAAAGATGCCGCTCAAATCCACCTTTGCATTGAGCTTCCAGGCGGAAAGATCCCGGTTAAAGGCTTTTGATTCGGCGAACATATCTTTCATATCCGTCACGTTCCTTGTATTCCATTGGCTGATGTCCCGGTTAAAGACTTTTGCGCCCTGGAACATACCCCTCATGTAAATAACCGATGATGTGTCCCATTGTCCGATGTCCTGATTAAATGCTTCTGTGTTCTGAAACATGAACATTGTACTTTGAAGCCGTTTTGTATTCCATCGGCTGATATCCTGGTTAAATACCTTCGCTTCATGAAACATGCCCGCCATATCTGCGACCTGGGCCGTGTCCCATCGTCCAATATCCTGGTTAAATGCACTGGCCCGGCTGAACATGAGTGGCATGCGAACAACCGATGAAGTATCCCATTGTCCGATATCCTGATTAAATGCACTGGCGCCAAGGAACATGGCCATCATATTGATAACCTTCGATGTACGCCATCGTCCGATATCCTGATTGAATGCAGTTGCATTATTGAACATGCTCGCCATATTCGTGACCGCCGAAGTGTCCCATTGTCCAATGTCCTGATTGAACGCACTTGCATTGGAAAACATGGACGCCATATTGATAACGCTCTTTGTATGCCATTGTCCGATGTCCTGATTGAACGCACTTGCATTGGAGAACATGAATGTCATATTCGCGACATTCGAAGTATTCCATTGTCCGATATCCTGGTTAAACTCATAGGCTTCAAAGAACATGCCATCCATATTTGTCACATTAGAGGTATTCCATCGTCCGATATCCTGGTTAAAGGCTTTTGCTCTGGTAAATACCTGCTCCATATTTGTCACGTTAGAGGTATTCCATCGCCCGATATCCTGGTTAAAGGCACTTGCCGAGAAAAACATCGAATCCATATTTTTGATTCCCGATGTGTCCCATCGCCCGATATCCTGGTTAAAACTCCGGGCACTCATAAAGGCTGCGGTGGCATCATGCCACTTTGACGCATCGGGAATATCGTTTTGTGGAAGGGTAATGTTACCCACGCGGCAGAAGGCTTCTCGGGTAAGCCCTACAGGGCCAAAGCTGACCACCCCCTGAAGACGTGCCGTTTCACTTTCGATGGGTTTGCAGTCTGGGCCGGTGGGCTTGCCATCGGGGCCTTTTGCGATCTCGACAGTTTTTTGTCCCCAGCCATCATAGGTGCCCGTGATTCGAACGTGATAGGTGCCAGCCTCGGCATAGCGGTGTGTGCGGTTTCGGATCTGGGTGCAATCTGTGACATGGGCGGCTTTGTCGAAATCCGTGTGGCCTTCGTCGCCCCAGAGGATTTTAAAGTCGCAGGTCCCCTCATAAAACGGAAGAACGAGTGCAGCATTTTTCTCTGTAACTTCCCAGACCGTCTCGAAAATTTTGGGTGAGCAACGCCCATCACCGCGGCAAAATTCACCGTCCTGGGCATTCGAGTTCTCGCATTCTGTATCCGAGATGCAGCGTTTCGAGCAAAAATAGCCTATGGCACTGTCGCAAAAACCCGCCTTGCCACAATCGGCATGGGCCGAACAGGAGGGGAGGCAGGCCTTGCAGGCGCCATCCTCAAGACAAAATCCAGGCTCACAAACGATGGCCACACAAGCACCTTTGGTGCATGTCTCGGCGGCAGCACAAGCGTTGTCGCACGCGCCGCAGTGGCTTGCACTCTCTCCAAGATTCGTTTTGCACCCTGTGGTGCCATCGCAGTTGGCGAACCCCGCCTGGCACTTATCCTCGGAACTGGAGGGGGAACGGGCGCCACAACCCACAATCGCCACCGAAACCGCCAACAAAATCAACGCGCGTGCCCACATAGACGTACCTCCTCCGGGTAAAATGAATAACCCCCGTGTCACAGATCCCAACATAACAGCAAAAAGCATGCCGTTTCGTGGGAACGCGTTCCCCTCCCAGCAAAGGACAGGGCATGCACGTAGAGGCAAGGGATGCCTTGTCTCTACACGGTTTTTTGTGGAGGCCGCGCCCCATAAGCGTCAACTTAATGGTGAATATTTAAGTTTGATTTTTCAGAACACCAATAATCCCTTTGCTAATTCGTTAATTGATGGCAGTTCCGCAGCTTGAGCTTGAGCTTGAGCTTGAGCTTGAGCTTGAGCTTGAGCTTGAGCTTGAGCTTGAGCTTGAGCTTGAGCTTGAGCTCATAGCTAGTAGCTACTAGCTA
>WQTY01000358.1 GCA_009786045.1 Pseudomonadota bacterium
CGCCATCGCCGGGATCTGTGCCAGGATCGCCGCCGTCACCCGGATCGGTCGCAGCACACGACTTGGCGGCCTGCGAAGACCAGCTCCGATCACACGAATACAACAGGCTCCCCGTCGTCGGATATCGCGTCACAGTGCCGTTGACGTCGGTGATCTCAAAGAAATAAGGCGTACAGGCTGACAATGTGCCTGATGGCGAAAAGCCCCAGACGCCAAGCGTGTTCGAGCCACGGGTTTTGGCCAGATCGTGACAGGCAGTGCCGATCTGAACAACAGCAGATCTTGCAGCAACATTGGCCTGGTAGTGCGTCTTAAACCAAAGCACCTTATCGCCATTGACATAGTGCGATCCTGCCGTCAGGGCCGGGCGCTGCGCAGGCGCAGAACCCAGCACCATCACAACCCAGGACTTCGCCCCAACGCCAATGCCAGGCCTGTCGCTCAGGATAGAAAACCGATGCCCATTATTGACCGTAAATGTACACCCATCGCCCTTGCCGTTTTCGAGAAGCCACAAATGAAACGAACCCCAGGGGGTGGCCATATTCGATGCAATGTTTTCGGCGGTTGCGCCAGAAGCAAACATCCTGATTCGGTCAAATGTCTTTGTCCCCGATGTGCCACATTTTGCTGTCCCCCCCTGGCAGGCACAAGCAGGTTTGCCGTCACAGATCGCAGGAAAATTGCTCGCTGCGGCCGAAACCAGAGTACAGGGTGAATCATGCTGGATGCAGTTGATATAACTCAGCATATTGGCATGAAACTGAGAGGCACGATAGAAATCGTCGCGCCAATAGGCCGCAGGATATGACGCCTTGTAGCAGGAGATGCCTTCCGAACAGTTGCTGCCACACTTGGCCAGCGCCGCAGGCACATCGCTTCTCGCTTCATTCGTCAGCAGGTGAATCGCACGCGCTTCGTAGGGGATATCCTCCCCCTCACCGTAGGCCCACGCCAGCGTGGGGGAAAAACCGGTCAGCACCAAAAGTGTGGTCACCATTTGTCTTCGCATAATGCACCTTGGGTTGGATTGGGTTTTCGCACAATGAAAACAGACGCCCGCCAGGCAAAGTTATCCCCACACCTGCCCGGAAACATTATTATACTCGCCACCCATCACGAGCGCCAATAAAAACCCATCCGCACGCAAACAAGATGATGCCAGCTTTCAGGCGTTTAGAACCTTTTTTAACGGCTACATATCCAGAGGCGATAAAATTAGCTTAAGTGGCTACGTTTCCTTGTCTCGGAGCAGCAAACGATTACTTCTCCTATGCTCGCAATGCAAGGTATGTGGCATAAACGATGCTCCTTGCCACTCTCCCACAAGCAATGCGCAGCATTGCAGGGGGTGTGGGGGAACGAGTTCCCCCACAAAAAAAGAAAACTGAAAAAACGCTACGAAAGCCCCTGAATCATCCCATCATCGGAGATATCGATCCGTTCGGCAGCGGAGCGCTTTGCCAGCCCCGGCATGGTCATGATATTCCCCATCTGTGCCACCACAAAACCCGCACCTGCACTGAGGGATACTTCTCGCACGGTCATGACAAAATCCTCTGGCGCACCCTGGCGTTTGGCATTGTCGGAAAAACTGTACTGTGTTTTGGCAATGCAGACATCAAGACCGCCATAGCCGGCATCGGTCATGGCCTTGAGGCGTTTCAGAACACCAGGCGCGTACTCAACAGCCCTGGCGCGATAGACGCGCCGTGCAATGGTTTCAATTTTCTGAACCAGTGAATCGCCCAAATCATAGGTAAAGTGCTGACGAGGGGCAGGGTCTGCAGCTTCCAGCATGGCCTTGGCCAGGTCGCGCGCGCCCTCGGCACCGCCCAGGGCCCACCCCTGGCATCGTGCACAGACCTGCCCGCGTTCGGCACACCAGGCTTCGACAGCCAAAAGCTCATGCTCCGAGTCGCCGGTAAAGGCGTTGATCGCCACCACAACGCGCGCACCCCAAATCTGGGTCAGATTCTCCAGGTGACGCGCCACATTGGCCAGTCCATACGATAAGTCCTCTATCGCAACCTCGTTGAGTTCAATGCCCAGACACATCGCTGCATGATAGCGGATGGCGCGAAGACTCACGACCAGACACACGGCATTGGGCGCCAGGCCCAGCGCACGCCCCTTGATGTCGAAGAATTTCTGAGCGCCAAGATCCGCCCCAAATCCAGCTTCCGTCACGACGCACTCGGCATGAGACAAGGCCAGGCGAGTCGCTGCCAAACTGCTGCAGCCATGCGCAATATTTGCAAATGGGCCGCCATGGATGAGTGCCGGCGTACCCTGAAGGGTTTGAACCAGATTAGGCGACATCGCATCGCGCAACAGTACGGCCATGGCCCCAACCGCCTTCAAATCCGATACCCTGACCAGCGCACCGTCATAGGTATTGCCGATGACCACCTCCCCAAGACGACGCTTCAAATCCTTCAGATCAGACGACAGGCACAAAATGGCCATCACTTCGCTGGCCACGGTAATGTCAAACCCCGTCTCCCGTACGATCCCATTCGAAACGCCACCAAGACCCGTAATCACCTGGCGAAGGCTTCGATCATTGACATCCAGACAACGCCGCCACGTCACCGTTCGAGGATCAATGCCAAGCGCATTGCCCTGAACAATATGGTTGTCGATCATCGCGGCCAGAAGATTGTTCGCCGATGTCACTGCATGAAAATCGCCCGTAAAGTGGAGATTGATATCCTCCATGGGCGCCACCTGAGCATAGCCGCCACCGGTTGCACCGCCTTTTATCCCAAACGCCGGCCCCAAAGAGGGCTCCCTCAGGGCAACGATCGACCGCTTCCCAAGACCACTCAAACCATCCGCAAGCGCGATGCTCATCGTCGTCTTCCCCTCGCCGGGCGGCGTCGGCGTCATCGCCGTGACCAGAAAAAGCAGCCCCCTCGAAGCGCTTGCCCCTTCCGAACCCACGATCTTGGCCTTGTAGCGGCCATACGTCTCAACACATGTCGAATCAAACCCCGCCTTCGCAGCTATCTCCGAGATGGGCTCAAGCGCAGATAAACGGGCAATCTCTATATCTTCTCTCATTATCACTCCGCCATTTCACTCGTAGATCGTCGCAGGGGCCATGCCGCGGCCGTCGAGTTCTAAAAATCACCCGTCATCTCAAGCGAGAAACCGTTCCCAAAGACGAGAGTTTTAGCCAAAAACGAATCATTTCGCCCTCTACCCACAAGCAATGCGCAGCATTGCAGGGGGTGTGGGGGAACTGGTTCCCCCACAAAAAATGCTCTCAACGGCGCCGGCGATCATCGCCACGCCTGGATGAGCCACGGCCAGAACCACCTCGGCGATCATCACCCCGGCGATCACCTCCGCCTGACCCCCTCGCCGAACGCTCGTTCCTGCCATGCCTTGGCCGGCGAGCATCC
>WQTY01000359.1 GCA_009786045.1 Pseudomonadota bacterium
CGGGCGACCGGGACGGTCGCCCCTACAGTTTTTTCGTGGGGGAACCAGTTCCCCCACACCCCCCTGCGATGCTGCGCATCGCTTGTGGCGAAATGATTCATTTTTGGCTAAAATTTTCGTCTTTTGGAACGATTTCTCGCTTGAGATGACGGGTAATTTTTAGAACTCGACGGCCGTGGATGTGGGGGCAGCGCCACCACAAAAAAGAAGCGGTGGCGTATTCGCAAAGCGAATAGCCACCGCCGCGGCCCGTATTCGACCGTTTGCGGGCGAATAGGGCGCGCGCAAAGAAACTTTACATGGGCAGAACCCCTGTTCTTCGGAAGGCTTGCTGATAGCCTGACATGCGTTCTGGGTCGTTTCGGAGTCTGTCCTGGATTTCGAGGTCGAGATCGAGGATGTTCGTCATGGTTTGCCGGATTCTCTTCTCGTAAGCGCTCAGCTCTCGTTCGATGCCGGTTTCGGAGAGCTGGGCGTACTCGTTGCGGATTTTTTCCCATGCGAGTTGGTTTTCGTTCGCCCAATGGCCGAGTTTCAGGATGAGTGCGTCGGGGTCGCGCCTATTTTGCCGCATGATAGATTCGATGCTGTTTAGCGATTCGAGGACTTGGGCGCTTGGTGCCGGTGAGCAGGCGAGAAGTGCAGCAGCCAGAACGATTGGAAGAGAATGTCGAAGGAGGTGCATGGTGATTAGTCCAATAGCAGCCCGGAGCCGGAGCTTTTATTGTCGCGCCTTGAACCGCCAAGCAGCAGGTTGTCGCGAGTGGTGTGGTCTTTTCGTGGATGTGTCGTGGTGGGGCGTCTTCTTTCGAGTGTGATACTCATTTGAGTATCTTTGGCCGCCTGGATGGTGACGGAGCCTGTCCAATCCTGGTAGCCGTCGCGCGTGATGCGCAGGCTGTAACTGCCTGGAGGTAAATCGAGGGATTGGGGAGGCGAGGTATAGAGGGTATCATTGATGTGGAGGGTGAGTCCGTCCTGGGGGGAGATTTGGAAGGTGACGCTGCCTGTGGCATTGTCGGCGAGCATTTGTGCGAGCTCAGTTTTGGCCATTTCGTGGGAGGCATCTTTGGTGATCAGGGTTTCGTAGTGGGCCTGGGCGGCTTTGATGTTTCCGTTGTCTCGCTCTATGCGTGCCAGCGTGAGCAATTTTCCATTTTCGATTTGGGTCTTAAGCGCAGAAAGCCTGAGGATTTCTGACGATTCAGTCGCAGTGTTCTGGATGGTATTCAGGAGATCTTCGGCAAACTGCCAGCGTCCCTGGGCGATGCTTTGTTCGATTTCCAGGAAGATAGCGTCGTGGTGTTCTTTGTTGGCTTCGAGGGTTTGGGTGTTTGGATCGGTGGAGGGCTTGCGCGTCACTGCAGCGATGACGACCGTGATGATGGCGACGAACACCAGGCCTGCGATGATGAGCAGGAGCATGCGGCGATCTTTGGCAGACTGGGTCTGCCTGTGAGAGCGGTGCGTGGCTGGTGCAAAGGAAGGGAACGAAGCGCTTGGGTGGTCGGGCCGTGAGTGCGTGTCCGAGATGGCAGAAATGGAACCGGAGGAATGCGGCGAGGACGTGACAGGAGGGGTGGCGGGGAATGAGAGGCGTGGCTTGGAGGTGGAGGGTGTGGCCGGTGGGAGAGCGGGGAGCGACTGATGGGAGGTGTGGTTCATGACGCGGGTATCGGCATCTTCGGACATTTTCAGAAGGTCGATTTTTCCGAGGCTGACCGAGCTCCAGCTGGAGCGCAGCTGGGGGGCGTCAAGGGCATAGGAGATGGCATCCAGGAGAGCAATGGCACTTTGCGGGCGCTGGTCGGGATCTTTGTTCAGGCACTGGTCGATAGTTTCGCAGAGGGTCTCTGGAATGCCCTGGTCTTCTTTGACTTTGAGGCGAAGCGGCGCTGGCGCCTCGTTGACATGTTTATAGAGGATGACGTTATCGTTGGAGCCGATAAAGGGTTTTTCACCCGCCAGCATCATGTAGAACATGACGCCGAGGGCGTAGACATCCGTGCGGGCATCGGAGGCGCCGGTGAGAATTTGCTCGGGCGCCATAAAAGAGGCGCTTCCGACAAGTTGCTGATCTTTGGTGACGTCTTCCTGGCCCTGGGCAAGCTTGGCCAGGCCGAAGTCGAGTATCTTGACGAAGTTTTTTTCGCCTTCCAGTTCGCACAGGATGATGTTGGCCGGTTTGATGTCGCGGTGGATGAGACCGAGTTTATGCGCTTCACCGATGCCTTTGAGCGTTTGGATGGCAATGGGCAGAAAAACGCTGAGGCTGAGGGGCTTGTTGGCCTTGATGAATCGGCTCAGCGTTTCGCCCTGGGCATATTCCATGACGATGTAGGCCAGGTCACCATCCCGGCCGTAGTCAAATATCGTTACGATGTTGGGGTGTTGGAGGCGGCTCAGGCCCTTGGCCTCGCGTTCAAAGCGAACGATGGCGCTTTCGTCGTCGATGAAGTCCGGGTTGAGCACTTTAATGCAGACATCGCGGTTGAGGTTGGTTTGCTGTGCCAGGTAAACAACGCCCATTCCGCCTTTGCCGATGCGGCGCAGGATTTGGTAACGCTCTGCGATAACTTCATCCTCCAGCGCCTCCAGACTGCGCCGTACGCGCCTGGCAGTGGGCGAAGATCGCAGGAGAATTGCCTCAGCGGCCTCCATGGATTCCGTTTTGACGCCGTTGCCGAAGCTGTTATTTTTTGGATGATTGTCCACGACCCCCTCCCAGGGCGTGCCAATCCACTTGTTATCGGCCTCAGGGTTGTTAATTTTTGGATTACCGTTCACGACCCCCTCCCAGGGCGTATCAAAATCCACGAACGCCCTACACTTTAACCATAACATAGAACGACTTGGGCCTCTTTGACAAGCAATTTGGGGCGCCTGCTCCGTCAATCCCCTTGCGATGCTGCGTATTGCTTTGTGGAATTGTTGGCATTGGAAGATATCCTGTCAGGGATAGCTGTATCCTTTGTCCGGTACCACCCGGCACGTGTCATTTTCACAAGTGATAAACTGCGGTGTTGGTGACGGATGTATGATTGGTGCACAGGCACTGGTGAGAATGGCAATTAAAATGGCAGAAAAACCCGAACGGCTGCATGTTTTTTCATCAGGGTCAGCCTCGTGTGGTTAGCGTAAATTCACGACGTCTGAAAATCTCTTTTGCAGGAGATAATCAGAATATCACATAAATTTTAGCAAAATTGTGCCTGTGTCACCAGGAGGGAAAGAGACATTTTTTGCCATTTTGCAGTGATGGGCACTAAGCCAAGAACGATACACATCGCCTATACCCACAAGCGATACGCAAACCCCTCCGTCGGCTTTGCCGCCACCTCCCCTGAAAGGGGAGGCTTGCAGGGGGTTCGGGGGAGCTAGCTCCCCCGAGAAAAACGGTTTTGAATGG
>WQTY01000360.1 GCA_009786045.1 Pseudomonadota bacterium
GGTGTAGCGAAGAAGTCGAGGGCTTCGGCGACCGAGAGACTGAGGACGTCTGCGATGTTGCGTTCGCCGAGCCGGTATTCGAGTACTTTGGGTTGGAAGCCTCGGCCGTTGCATGCTTCGCATGGGGTGCTGACGCTTGCCATCATGGCGAGGTCGGTGTAAATAAAGCCTGAACCCTGGCATTCGGGGCAGGCGCCTTCGGAGTTTGGGCTGAAATAAGCGGGTTTGACGCCGTTGGCTCTTGCAAAAGCTTTTCGGATGGGGTCGAGGAGGCCGGTATAGGTCGCAGGGTTGCTGCGCCTTGAGCCGCGGATGGCGGTTTGGTCGACCGATACGACGCCTTCGCGTGTGGCGACCGATCCGTGAATGAGCGAGCTTTTGCCCGAGCCGGCAACGCCTGTGACGACGACCAGGAGGCCTAGCGGGATGTCGACGTCGACATTTTTGAGGTTATGGGTCGAGGCATTTCGAATGGGCAGCCAGCCGGCGGGCGAGCGGAGGATAGGTTTGAAGGTGGGAAGATCGGCCAGGTGGCGTCCTGTGAGTGTGTCGCTTTTTTGGAGTGCTTCGAGCGTGCCTTCGAAGACGATGTTGCCGCCGTGACGTCCTGCGCCGGGGCCCAGGTCGACGATGTGATCGGCGATGCGGATGACTTCGGGTTTATGTTCGACCACCAGCACGGTATTGCCTTTGTCGCGCAGGCGCAGCAGCAGGGCATTCATGCGCTGGATGTCGTGCAGATGCATGCCGATGCTGGGTTCATCGAATATGTAGGTCACATCGGTAAGCGATGACCCGAGGTGGCGCACCATTTTTGTGCGTTGCGATTCGCCGCCCGAAAGTGTTGCGGTTGAGCGTTCGAGGCTGAGATAACCCAGCCCGATTTCGACAAAGGCTTCGAGGGTTGCGGCCAGTGTATCCAGCAATGGCACCAGGGCTGGTGCCGTGAGCGAACGCATCCAGGCCAGGAGTTCGTCGATTTGCATGGCGCAGGCATCGGCGATGTTGATGCCGAGAATTTTGGATGAGCGAGCTGCTTCGTTCAGGCGTGTTCCCCCGCAGTCGGGGCAGGNGCAGAACGTCACGGCGCGTTCGGCGAAGGCGCGAATATGCGGCTGCATGGCGTCGACATCTTTCGACAAAAATGTGCGCTTGAGCCTCGGAATCAGCCCTTCGTAGGTCACATTGAGGCCGCCGATATGAATTTTGACCGGCGTTTTGTAGAGGAAATCGTATCGCTCATCTGGGGTATAGTCGCGAATTGGTTTGTTGGGATCGAGAAAGCCAGAGTCTGTAAAGAGGCGCGTATTCCAGCCGGTCGCCGTATAACCTGGAATCGTAAGCGCATTGTCGTTGAGAGATTTGGTGTCGTCGTAAAGCTGAGCGAGGTCGAATTCTGTCACACTACCCATGCCCTCGCACCGGGGACACATGCCTCCCGCGTGGCTGAAAGTGACGGTTTCCTCTCGCGTGTTTTCGCCCCTGTCGACCTCCACCGAACCATGTGCCCGCACGAAAGGAATGTTGAACGAAAACGCATTCGAAGGCCCCACATAAGGCTGCCCCATACGACTGAACAGCACGCGCAGCATGGCATTGGCATCGGTAGCCGTCCCCACCGTCGAGCGGGCATTGGTGCCCATGCGCTCCTGATCGACGCGTATGGCCATCGTGAGTCCCTCAAGGCGATCAACCTCGGGACGTGTGGACGTTGGCATAAACCCCTGCAAAAAGGCGCTGTACGTCTCGTTGAGCAGCCGCTGCGACTCTGCGGCAAGGGTTCCAAAAACGAGCGACGACTTGCCCGAGCCCGAAACGCCCGTAAATACCGTGATGCGCCGCTTGGGGATATCGAGGTCGATATCGTTGAGGTTATTCTGCCGCGCACCACGGATGCGAATGAAGTCGTGGCTGTCGGCGGGATGTCGTTCGTTTGTCATATATTCTCTTTTTCTTTTTTTGTGGGGGAACCAGTTCCCCCACACCCCCTGCAATGCTTCGCATTGCTTGTGGGTAGAGGGCGAAATGATTCGTTTTTGGCTTAAATTCTCGTCTCTTGGGGCAGTTTCTTACTTGTGAAGTTGGTAGAATTTTAGAACTAGACCTGAACTCGCTCTCCCGCGTAAAAGAAATGCTCTAAAGGCGAGATTTGGCAGCGATGGCGCGAATTTCTTCTGCAGACCAGAATTTCCCATTATTCATGCCGCAGCAAGTTTTTGCGACGTTTTGCCAGGCGTTTTTGTCGAGCAGGATACTGCGCCAAAACGGGAAGGTTCGGCATTGGGATGGACGAACTTCGTAGACGGTGCATCCGTTTTCGAAGAAGATGCAGTGTCCTTCGCGTGTCGAATAGGAATCATCGCAGGGTGTCATGAAATCGTGCTGGAGGGTTTCGCGCGAGATGCCTTTATGTTTTTCGAGGTGTTGGGCGAGTGCGTCGAATTCTTCCGGCGAAAAGTAAACGATGCCTGTTTCACCGCAACAGCATTTGCCGCATCGTTGACATTCGAAGTGGAGCCCATTCTGCCAGTATTGCTTTGCCATGATTTCCTTATTTTCATCCTGAGAGGGGGTGGCGTAAAGCGCCGGGCTGGTTTGCGTGCCTAAGCCTTTTTCACCATCTCTTTATAAACAAAACAATCCGTCGTATGGTCATTCACCATACCGACAGCCTGCATGAATGAATAGATTATCGTCGTTCCGACGAACTTAAACCCCATCTTTTTCAAATCTTTGCTTATCTTATCGGCAATTGGAATGGTTAAGGGTATATCCTCAAACGTTTTCCAGTGGCCGGTAACCGGCTTGAAGTCCACATATGCCCATATGAACTTATCAAAGCTCCCATGCTTTTCGGCAATTTCAAGAAATATCCTGGCGTTGATGACAGCCGCGTTAACTTTCAGGCGATTTCGTATGATCCCTTCGTTTGCCAAAAGCGCCTGAATCTTTGCGTCGTCGTAAAGGGCGACCTTTTTGGGGTCGAACCCGTCAAAAACCGCTCTGTATGCTTCTCTCTTTTTAAGCACGGTTGCCCACGAAAGCCCTGCCTGTGCACCTTCCAGGATGAGCATTTCGAACAGCCTGATATCGTCATGCACAGGCCGCCCCCACTCGTTGTCGTGATAGTCCAGGTATATGGGGCTATTTGCCCAGGCACATCTGACTTTTTCTGTCATAGAATTTCACCATATTTCTTGAAAATTCATAAAAATACGTTGATAATGAAATGTATTTTGTTTGTTCTCTATTTCGGCATTGCAAGCTCAACTGGATTGCTTCACCTGCGTTTGCAATGCGAAGTCTGTGGCATTGAGCGATGATCTTTGCCCTTTACCCACAAGCGATACGTGCACCCCTCCGTCGGCTTCGCCGCCACCTCCCCTTTAGGG
>WQTY01000361.1 GCA_009786045.1 Pseudomonadota bacterium
ACTGGACGGATGCACCGGCCGACTCGGATGGGGATGGGGTGTATGATTTTCTCGATCTCGACAGCGACAGCAACGGCATTCCCGATGCGCGCGAAGGCAGGCGCACCCTGATCGATCCGGAGACGGGCGTGGAGATAATTGTTTTTATCGACACGGATGGGGATACGATACTCGATCACGTCGACCCCGATAACGATGGCGATGGGATCAGTGACATTAATGAGATCTTTGGGCTGCGGGCCCCTGGTGTGCCTGCGGGTTATTTTTCCGGCGACTGTGATGGCGATGGCGAATATGATCTGATGGGTACGCCTGAGAACCCGATCGATTGCGACGGTGATACGGTGCCAGATTATATGGATCTCGATTCCGATGGTGACGGCGTGCTTGATGTTCATGAGGCCATGTGGATCTATGGGAAGTTTTTTGCCCGTTATTCGCAGGATGCCGATGGGGATACGATACCGGACAGCATAGAGGGCGTGCTGGATGCGTTTGGCAAGCTGCGTGACACGGATGGGGATGGCATTCCGGATCTCGTCGATCTCGATTCCGACAACGATGGCCTGAGCGATGCCTATGAGATGCTCATTGGCACCGATCCGTACAATGCCGATACAGATGGCGATGGCTATTCGGATCTTGTCGAAGTCGGTGCCGGAACAGATCCCCTCGATCCCAACGATAATCCGGGAACCAGAGGCAACTTTGTCTTCATCGTGCCCTACCAGGAAGAGACGACGCCCAAAAAAGAGACACTGTCTTTTGCGACCTCCATTCAAACGCTCGATCTCTATTTCAGCATGGATACAACGACATCCATGCGTGAAGAGAAAGATGCGCTGTCCAGCCCTACAACAGGTGTCAAAGCGATTATTGACGGACTCATGTGCAGAGACCTGGGGCGTCATTGCATAGAAAATATCGAATGCGCCGATCTGAGCCATGCCATTTGCAGCGAAAAAGGCCGATGTATCACTGATCCTGGGTTTGGCGAGGGATGCTTTGCAGATATGTGGACGGGGTTCGGTGCCTGGAACGACATCAATACGTTCAGGAATGTTCAGTCTCTGCAGCCAGATCCTCAAAGGGTTGTCAACATTATCGGCACGGCACAATGCTCTGGTACCGCCTGTACAGGCGATCGCTGGTATGGTCCCGGCAGCGCTGAAGCCCCCACACAAGCACCGGCATGCGCGGTTGCAGGCCGTGCAGAATGCACGAACACGAACACCAACTGTTCTACGGATACAACAAAAGTTGGTTGCGCAGGTTTCAGAAAGGAAGCCATCAAGGTTTATCTGCAGATTACGGACGCAGACGATCAGTGCCTCACACCAGCGGCGACATGCAGGCGTTATTGCGAGAATGATTTCAAACACACAGGCGATATCCTGTATAACAATCAAGTCCGATTCGTTGGTCTTTGGGGAACCGGCGATGATGCGCCCAACAATACCAATACGTGTGGCATGACAGGGGCAGCCAACTCTACGAGAAGTATTGCAACAGGCCTCGGTATTGCGTCGCGAACTGTCAAAGCTGACGGAACGCCATTCATTTACGAAGCCCTTGACGCTGCCGTTTCTGTTAAGACCCGCGAGGGTGTTCTCGAACTCGCCAAATCCATGCCTCTCGGCATTACGTCGGACGTCGAAGACATCGACAAAGATGCGTCCAAACTCGTCGAAGCCCTCGTTGTCAACATCTCCGGAGAGACCGTGCGCGAACGCATTTGCACAGATGTCACCGCCCGCGGAATCGTTACCGGGCAATTTGAAGGCATTTCATCGATCCTGCCGGGTACGAGCGTTTGCTACGACGTCATTCCAGTCAATAAGCAATCGATATTCCCGGCGACTTCCGAGCCTCAGGTGCTGAAAGCCCGCGTGAAGGTGATGGGCGATGGATCGGTGCTGAACTCTGGCATTGCCTACTTTGTGGTGCCGCCATACATTCCCAAACAGGTTAATTAGGCATTTGGCGCAATTCGCTCAGCGCGTCGCCAGATTTGGCGATGCGCTTTTTTTGTGCCTGGTCTGGATGGTTTCAGGCGTAGAGTGCCGAAATGATGGTGCTCCAGAGGCGTTCGGGGGCAAGGGCAGTGTCGAAGTGGTGGTGTTTGGAGACGTAGCCATCGGAGCATGCCACGAAGATGGCAGCGTGGGTTGGCAGCCTTTGAATGTAGGCGTTTTCCTGTTCGGAAAGTGCACCATGGCACAGGACGAAGTGCTGTGAGGTAGGTTCGAGGGCGGCGAGTGCGTTGAAATCCTGGCAAAAGGTAATGGTTTTGCTGGCGATTGTGGCTTGGAACTCGTGATGCCACAGGGTGTATTCGGCCAGATCGTATGCGATTTTAGATTTTGCCCATGGTGTACCGGGGGCGACACATGCCATGGAGATCATTTCGGAGGCTGCGATGTTGAGTATTGCATTGCAGCAGGACATGAGTGCCTGCTGCCCGAGGCATGTGATGTGGATGGGTTTGGCGATGCATTTGGCAGGTTCTTTGAGTGGCGAGATATCGTCGTCGATAAAGAAGGGCGGCATGACGAGTTCGTTGAGGGTGTTCTGTTCCGGTCCAATGAAATCGCGCAGCAGATCGAGCTCATCCGGTCCAAGGACAGCCTTGCAGCCTGAGCCATACAGGCGCAGGAGATTGATTGTCTCGGCGGCTTGTCTGGCGATGACGATACTGTAAACGTGGCCGATGACGGCGCTTTTGGCAATGAGGCTTGCTGCAGTTTCGTCGGCCAATAGCGAACCTGTGACAAAGATGGCATTGGGCATTGTTGACAGGCGTTCGAGGGCTGCGTCTCCGTGGTGATAGATATGGAGCGAAACATGCCCGAGCGCTGCTTTAAGAATTTTGGCTTCTGCCGAATCGCGGCAGGCAAGGACGACTGGAAAACTCGACATGCAAACCTCCTCATGCATCAAACGCCGTTGGAAGTTAGCATTGCGCAGACGAGAGAGAAAGGGATTTGTAGAAGTGCCCTGTTGGACTTTTGAGTTGCCGTCGCGTGGCAGCTGCCGTTGCCCACATATATGGCGCGGCGTATCTGCGCCCGCAGATAGCCGCGCCCGGCAGCGTATTGATCGCCTGGGCGAGCAATAGCTGCCGCTCCCGGGAACGCAGGCGCAATGGCTGAATTATGTTGACAGGTGGCAGTATGGGGCATTTCTGTGTTGAAAGCGCATGGATTTGGAACGATAAGCTATTGGGTGAATGGCTTGTTGGCTTTGCGTGTTAGTGTTCCGGCTGGGAGCGCGATATGAGGAAGAAGTTGGTGCTTGCTGCTTGTCTGATCGGTGCGTGCCTTTTGGGTGCCTGGTTGGTCAGCATGATATTGTTTGTCCCGGAAGCATCCCAGTATGAGGAGGATGTCG
>WQTY01000362.1 GCA_009786045.1 Pseudomonadota bacterium
GAGCCGCTTTGCCTTTTCGATGACCATCTCGGCAACCTGAACGTGGCGTGTGGCTTGTTCATCGAAAGTCGATGAGATGACTTCGCCCTGTACGGAACGCATCATGTCGGTGACTTCTTCGGGGCGTTCGTCGATGAGGAGGACGATGAGGGTAACCTCGGGGTGGTTCTCGCTGATGGCGTTGGCGATGTTTTGCAGGAGGTGGGTTTTGCCGGTTCTGGGCGGCGCGACGATAAGCGCACGCTGTCCCTTGCCAATGGGAGTAAGGATGTCGAGGACGCGGGTAGAGTAATTTTCTGGGTCGTGTTCGAGCCGAAGCCGCTCTTGCGGATAGAGAGGCGTAAGATTGTCGAACATGATTTTATTTTTGGATGCCTCGGGATCCTCAAAGTTAACCTGTTCGATTTGCAGGAGCGCAAAATACTTCTCGCCCTCGCGGGGGGGGCGGATACGTCCATAAACGGTGTCGCCCGTCCGGAGGTTAAAGCGCCGGATTTGAGCTGGGGAAACGTAGATGTCGTCTGGACTTGGAAGATAATTGTAGTCGATGGAACGCAGGAATCCAAAGCCATCGGAGAGTGTCTCAAGGACGCCTTCGCCCCAGATTTCTCCGCTTTTTTTGGTTTGTGCCTGGAGGAGCTCGTAGACGAGTTCCTGACGGCTGAGATTCGCGGCGTTGTCGATATTCATCTCGATGGCTTTCGAGAGAAGTTCCGAGACGTGCATGCGTTTGATTTCTTTGACGTGCATGGTTGACCTGGGAATGAGATTGGTGGGTAGGCTCAGAGAGACTAAACAGAAAAAATAGTGTGTGTCAATATAAAATACTAAAAAGTGACAATGAATCTTGCCTTTTCGTCATCTCCTTCCTGCCGGACAAGATTCTCAATGCAGAAGGCCTGCAGAAAAGCCTGGATAGTAACTTTGTTGAGCCTTGTGCGTCTGGCGAGTGTACGAATGTCAGCAGCACCTCTGGTTTTAAGCCATCGGATGATATCTTCTGCGGTGGCGACGGGGTCGCCCGGGATTGTGTCAAAGATGGATTCCGGAAGGGTCGTGAGGATGAATGAGAGGTCTGGCATATCAAACTGCGGCCGATGCTGATTGAACTTTGGTGCCCGGCTTACGGGAATCCGTTCAGCATCGTCGGGAGGGTCGGTGCCTGACTCCTGGAACGTCGCCATGTTGGCATCACATAACCCAAGCTGCTCGGCATCAAGACCGGCAAGATTCATGAGCGGTGCAATGCAGGCTTCAAGGGAATCATCGCATTGCCAGGCGGCTGGATCGCCCAGACGGCGAAGCAGCGTATTGAAGGAAAAGGAGATGTGAAAGTTGAGATCGCCGAAATCGCCCCTGGCCTGATAGAACTCGGAAAAGTCGACATTCTGGGCGGGCATTTCGTAATTGATGCGGTAGCGCGTTTTTTCGTCGACGACCTGATCGGATCGTGCATCACGAAGCTGCGAAAGAATTTCATCTCGGGTTATGCCGCGCAGGAGCAGGAGGTTGAAGGGGTCCTCGTCGAGGGCGTCTGCGATGGCTAAAAGCAGAGCGCAGGCATGTTCGCAGGGCTGAGCGACGGCGTGGCAATCACATTGGTAGGTGAAGTCTTTGAGTCTTTGCGGAAACAGCGAGACGCTGCCCTGTTTGAATATTTCGACAACGCCTTCGGGCAACTCGCCATTGAGCAGGGAAGTCGTGAAGATGGCGCGATCCGAGAGCATGGTGATGACGGCACGCCATTGCCCAAAGGTGAACTGCCGAAGCTGGATGCTGACGGATTGATCGACAACTTTTGCGTCAACTTGTCCCTTGGAAAAGCTGAGATCAAAGACGAGTTTGGCTTGTGCCAGGGGCAGACATTTTTCCAGTTTGGTGGCGACGGTGGGACCAAGCCTGGTGATACATTCAACCCACTGTCTGGCGCGCCATGATTGCAGCAGAAGCGATTCGACAATGCGAGAAGCGCTCTGAGCAGGCGCGATACGCCCTGACAAGGCAGATGCCGGGAGTTTGGCCTGGAGGGGGGATTTTTTAGGGTTTCGCAGGGTATTTTGGCGATCTACCTGGATCCTGGCTTTACTTTCCGCCAGCTTGAGCTTTGCACGCCGCGTTTTGGGGACAGCAGCGCTGGGAGGTACCTTTGGAAAGCAAGGCCTGGCTGAAGGCACCGCAGCAGAAGGTTTGGCTGATGCGGAGGATTGAACACAGACCGAATCATGCTGGGCACAGAGGCGTGGCGTTTGAGCGTTCGGTTCTGCCATTGAGCTGGTCTCGTGAACGCGTGACTTTTTTTTGTGATTTGTCCGTGCTTTGGATGCTTGACGGTCCAGACTTGCAGGTTCTGTTGCTGGCAGCACCTCGCCGGCACGCTGCTGGGGAGGACGGTTGGACTTTTTCTTTGCCTGCTTGGGCTTGACGCTGCTGGGGGGTGGAGGGGCATCGGATGATTTTTTGGAGCGTGGACGTGTATTAAGCGCAGAGACATCCACAACGCGCCGCAATCGCGACAGGCAGCCCAGCTCAGGGCTATCGGGGAGTTCCGGGATGTGTAAAGGAGGGATTTTGTCATTCGGCATCGTCAATCATTGCATCCGAGCTAAGAGTGAAGAGTTCACGCAGCGCACCCGTATCAAGTTGCGTCACCCAAGTTCCGGTCGCATCAACGATGGCATCCGAAAGACCTTTCTTTTCTTCAAGCATGGCATCGATTTTTTCTTCGAGGGAACCAAGGGAGAGGAATTTGTGAACCTGGACATTTTTATTTTGTCCGATGCGATAGGCACGATCTGTGGCTTGTTCTTCGACAGCGGGGTTCCACCAGCGATCGAAGTGAAAGACGTGGGTCGCGGCCGTAAGGTTAAGCCCTGTGCCGCCTGCCTTGAGAGAAAGAATAAAGACGGGGGGACCATCTTCGGATTGAAATTCGGAAACGAGGGCATCGCGTTGGGGCGCTGACAGGCTTCCATGCAAAAACGGAACGCTGTCGATGCCCATGGCATCTTGCAGGAGGGTAACCAGAACGTCGCCCATTTCTTTGAATTGCGTAAAGATGAGGGCTTTTTCGCCATTCTCAATGAGCACTTCCAGCATCTCGACGAGGCGCATGACCTTGCCGGAACGCTGCATGGTAATGGGGGTATCTTTTTGGAAGAGTGCAGGGTGATCGACGATTTGTTTGAGCCGGGTGAGCAGAGCCAGAACTTGCCCATGCCTGGCAATTCCGGTTGCCTCTTCTATTTTGCGCATCGTTTCGTCGACAGTAGCCTGGTAGAGGGTAGCCTGTTCGCGCGTGAGTGTACAGTAGACTTTGTACTCCATTTTTTCCGGCAAATCCTGGATGATGCTTGGATCGGACTTGACGCGCCGGAGAATGAAGG
>WQTY01000363.1 GCA_009786045.1 Pseudomonadota bacterium
TTGCCCTTTTCACGCCATCATAAGAGGCGCGGCGTATCTGCACAGCAGATAGCCGCGCCCGGCCGCGTATTGCCCGGTCCGGGCAATAGCGGACGATCCACAGGGCTCGCATACGCCGCTACCCCCTTTGCGGGGCTCAAACGCTGCCCCGCAACGCCCCGCTCGGGCGGCTTCGCCGCGCTGCACCTTGCGACTGTGTGGATGGTAACCGAAAAACTTGCGCTAAAAGGCAATATGACGGATGATGTTTGCGCAGTGATGGGCCGTTGGCCCACAGCGCCAGGCGGCCATGCTTATGCAGCAGGTGCCAACACAGTTCTCTTGAGTGCACCCAATACCTTATGACACTGGATCGCAATTATTACATCGGCAAGGTGCTCCCGGGCGGTTATCGCATTGAGCGATTTGTGGGTTCGGGTGCTTTTGCATACGTTTATTTCGCGCGTTCGTCGACGCGGCCATCGTGTGCCGTCAAGATTCAGTATAATCTGGTCGACGATGCAAAAATTCGATTTGGCCGGGAGATCAAGGTTCTCAAGGGGCTTCCCCCTAACGAGTATCTTGTTCAGTATTATTCGGATGGCATGACGCCTGAGGGGTATCCCTATCTGGTGATGGAGTTTGTCGACGGCATGACGCTCAAGGAGGCGCTCAAGCAGCGGGTCGTGTGGCCTGTTAATGAGTGCTGTCAGCTGATTTTGCAGCTCTGTGATGCGTTCAGCGGTTTGCACCAGCTTGGGATTGCACACCGCGATGTCAAGCCCGACAACATCATGCTGACCAAAAATCGCCGGGTTCGGCTCATGGATCTTGGGCTCATCAAGGATGCGCAGGGGTTGCTCAAGTTCCTTGAGAGCGAAGATATCATGAACGGGCGTGATTTTGCCGAAAACCTCGACAAGGGTGTTTTGGCGGGTACGCCAGAGTATATGGCGCCAGAACAGTTCTCCGACCCTTCCCTTGATGACGAATTGATGGCAAAGACGGATACCTGGACGGACGTTTACAGCCTCGGTCTTATTTTTTATGAGATGCTGACGGGCACAAAGCTTTTTGTTTTTACGCCGAACAATGCCTCTCAGGCAGAATATGCCAGAAGCTTGTTGAACTACCTCAAGTTCAGAACTTCTCAGAACGATGCCGAGCTGATGGCACCGCCAAACGTTCCCTATCAGCTATGGACGATCATTGCCCGCTCGCTGCACGCGGATCCGACGCTTCGGCAGCGCAATGCTCAGGAATTTGCGGATGATTTGCGTCACTACCTGACGACGGGCGAGGGCGTCATGGATCAGGACAGTGACAAGACGAGCGCCATTGATTTGTCGAACTTTTCTGAGATTCTCAAGCAAAATGCCGCAAACATGCAAAATGCTGCGACGATGTCGCTGCCCGCGCCTTCGGTGACGCCCCTTGCGACGCCATCTTACGCCAGTGTTCCGACACCGTCTTATGCCAATGTCCCGCCGCCCGGGCCTGCTTTGATGCAGAACGTGCCCGGTGTTCCGATGGACTACTACGAAGATGAAAGCGGAGACAATAATACCTGGCTTTGGCTCATTGTCATTGGTCTTCTCCTCGTCGTCGTCATCATACTTGTTCTCGTGCTTTATGTGCTCTAAATCGTTCGGATAGATGGCGATGGCGGAAAATACTGGCAGGGACGGCTCTCCGAGCNGTCCGCAAAATAGCGGCGGTTTCAGTGAAACCGTTCTGCCGCTGTTTTTCCTTTTTTCGGGATGATTTTTGTACAGCATCGGCTAGAAGGCTTTGTTTTGTGCGTGGTTCTCCATGCGGCATGTCGTCGTTTGGGTTTGGGCGCGCACCACTGGGGCATCGGCCCTGATCGTGAGCGCAATCCATGGCAAGTTTTTCACATCTGAACTACCTCATTACCTGCGCGCGCGGGTTTGAGTCTCAACTTATCGAAGAGGCCATTTCGCTTGGAGCAGGTGAGGCCGAAGATAAGGGAGGCGGGGTCTGGGTTCGCGGGGATTTTGCCCTGGGTATGCGGCTTTGTCTTTGGTCCCGGCTGGCGAACAGGGTTCTCGTGTCAGTGGCCGAGATGTATGTTCACGACATGTCGTGCTTTTATGATCTTGGAGGGAAAGTTCCGCTTGAGCCATGGTTTTCGCCCGATTCGACATTTTGCATCCGTACCCATGTCAACGACGAGCGTTTTCGAAATCCGGTCATTTTGTCCTTAAAAGTCAAGGATGGTCTGGTGGATCAGATGCGTGAACGTTGGGGGCGCCGTGCATCGGTGGATACGCACGAACCCGATGTGGTGCTCAGTCTTCAGGTTGTCCAGAAACGTGCGCGCCTCTTCGTAGAGCTTCAGGGTGACGCTTTGAACATGCGCGGGTATCGTGGCCGTCAAGTTCAGGCCCCCATTCGCGAGACGCTGGCAGCAGGGATGCTTAGGATGAGTGGGTGGAGCGGTGAGGGGCGCTTTCTCGATCCGATGTGTGGTTCGGGCACGTTTGGCATTGAGGCGGCCTTAATGGCGAGCGGGACAGCCCCCGGCATACAGCGCCGCTTTGGTTTTGAACGGCTTCCGTTTTTTGACGATTTTCGAAGTGTCTGGCAGGGATTTCGCGAGAGTGCGCGCGAGGATGCGCGCCGGGGACGAAAGCAGTTTGCAGGCGAGATAGTTTCTTCCGACATGGATGTCGCGGCCCTCGACGTGGCGCAAAATAATGCACAAACCGCAGGTGTGGATGGCATGATTCGTTTTGTTCGAGCGGATGTTCTCAGTATTCAGCCCCAGACCGGCACGCTCGTGATGAATCCGCCCTATGGTGAGCGTATGGAGGTCAATGGTTTGGCCCTGCCTGAGTTTTACTATCAGCTTGGGCGCCATCTGAGGGTTTTTCCAGATTCTAAATTGACGATTATCAGCACATCACAGCTGCTCAAGAAGAATATGCATATGCGGCCGTCGCAGCGCATTTCAACCTACAACGGCCCCATTCCCTGCGAAGTGGCCACTTATGCCCTTGGCAAAGGAACCTCTCATGGCAAAGAAGAAGTATAACGAAGATATTGCGGCGTCTGGTGATTTGCGAGATCTCGCCGGGCTCCCCAAGCACGTCACCTTTGGTGCGCAAAAGAAGCGCCTCAGTGGTCAGGTGCCGGCCGGCAGGTCACATATTGACGGAGACATGGCGATGGGGCGAGCATGCGTGGCGGCGCTTCGTGCATCGGGCGATTTTGATCGCGCCACGCAGGGGTTTCATACCTATCCGGCACGGCTGCACCCGGAGGCGGCCAGTCGACTGCTTGGGGTGCTTGGCGGTCAGACGCTTGGTGATCCTTTTTGTGGCGGCGGGACGGTTCTCGTAGAGGGCCTGATA
>WQTY01000364.1 GCA_009786045.1 Pseudomonadota bacterium
TTGCATGCCGATAGCGGCGCAGGGGGCGTTGCCCCCTAAACAAAAAAAAGCGAGGCACCCAGTGGGCGCCTCGCAAAGACCAGGACTCAGATAGTGTTACTTGCACACGGCATCCCAGCCGTCGAACGTGCATGTACCACTACAGTTCTGTGTCGCGATATTTGTTGCACTAGAGCAATACCTTCTGTTGTTGTTTTGGCATACACTTGCAGCAACACGATCTTCAATAAAGTACATCTGACCATCAATCACGTGGCATGAGTCAAAAATAATGGCATTATAGGGTGTGTAAAGCTGGCAGGCATAGGAGTTCGAGTAGAATACTATCTGGCCATCATAGTCACACTGATCATACGCCTGGGAATCCAGATAGGCACACCAGACAGTATCGTCTTCAACACTCAAACACTTTCCAGAATCCGATACGCAATTCCAAGCTTTAATCGTGTTCTCTTCGCAGAAAATAGCTACGTTACCGAGGCATTGCTCTGCAAAAACTGCTTCGTTACACGAACCACCTACGTTAGGAATACTGCTGGTATTGATGCACGCATCACCCAAGCATGTCTCTGTCCCTGCGCATGCATTCTCAGCAATTTTATTGCTCGCATCACAAAAGACGCGTGTCTTATTATCCTTGCAGCGGGAAGAGAATCCGCTTGGGCAGGTCTCGCCAACAGCGGGCAGATTACAGCTTGCAGTAAACGTGTTGTCATCAAAGGTGCAACCCGAAGGACACAGGCCGCCCACCAACCTGCCGTCTTCCGAGCACTGCACACGCCACACACCATTTGGTTGTTCCATACAAGCACTAATAGCAAGGTCAACCACACCGTACATGGTGCCGCCAATGAGGTGACATCCGAGATAGAGCATCGCTCCGGGTACTGGCGACTCCGTGCAGCTCCACTCAAATCCAATCATCTCACCGTCGTAGGAGCACATCTCATCAATCTCTTCCCCAAGCAGACCACAGGTGGCCCAATTGTTCGACGACAAAGTAATGCAGGCTGAACTCTCCACGTTATTGCAATCCCTGGCTACAACCTTATCTTCGCTACTGCAATTGTACGCGACGTTGTCCACACAAACACTAGTGAAGCTTACATCGCAAGAGGAGCCGACCTCGGGGGCGTTGCCTTTGTCAACACATGAGGCAACACCATCTTTGACGCTGCACCTTTCGTCGGCGTTGCACTGCTTCGTCTGTCCCCATTCGGTATTGGAACATGTCTCCACGATCATGCCATTCGTGCTGCAGCGAGTGGCACCGTTGGTGCAGGGGGTTTGATTCACACAGCTGCCAGACTGGCACTTCCAGCCCGCCTTGCACGGGTCATCGACCCACACACCATCCACACATTTCTGATTCACATCATCAAGGCCACACTGCGTGGTTCCATTGGTGCAGCCAGTATTCCCACCAGAGCTAATACAGCTATAAGTCCCATTTTCCAGCTGGCCGCACGTCTTTCCTTCTGCGGCACAGTTTGTGCTGGCAATCGAACCGTTGCTGCAATACTTAAGCGTCTGGCCCTCACACTTCGCGACAAACGAAGAATCACACTCTGCTTTTGACACGCAGATGCCGGCGCCTGAGCACTCATGACCAGCTTCACATTCGCTGAACTTCCACTTGCCATCCACACAGGCTTTTACTTTACCACCCTCGCAAGTCTTCGAGTTGGCATTACTACATTCCGGCTTATCATCATCGCCGCCACAGCCTGTGGCGAAGGCAAGCGCCAATGCCGACATCACTATCAAATACTTCTTCATCATGACCTCTCTTCCCGGCAAAACTCCCACGCCATGCACGGGAGCAAAAAAACTTAAAAACATAACATCAGCGTTACATTCGGATGACATGGTCAATGAAGACAAACGCCTACATTAGCCGACATCCCGATCCATCCTTGACGTATATGCACAAAAAAACGCACACTTGCAACCACATACGCAACGAATATTCCAACAAAGTGCTTTATTTTGCATTTTTCTCGTCTGATTGCGCAGGCAACAAGAAATAACGGAATATCCCACGGCAAGCCAGGCGAATTGCGTCATTCAAAACGCTTTCCCGCAGTAAATGTAATATTTTGTGCGCCGGGAGGATTCTGGATAGATTGCAGCAGGCACATTTCGAGTGGAATGCCTGCATGAATTTTCCACCCGGTTCTGTTACATTCTGTGGCTGAAGCCGTTCCGCCTGTACGGATACTTTTTTCGTTCTTACCAGTTATTTACTAAGGAGATGCGGCATGCGCAAAGGCCACTGTCTGTTTGTCCTGGCTACTTTTTTGTGCTTGTCTGCCACCGGCTGCGTTGACGATTCATCGGGGCACAATGTGCCTGCGGGTGAATGCGGAGACGGCATTGTCGAAGGCGATGAAATTTGCGATGACGGCAACACCGCCGACGGTGACGGATGTGCATCGGACTGCCGGGTCATTGAAGCGGGCTATGAGTGCCCGCCCCAGGGAGGCGCCTGCCAGAAAAAGCCTGCTCCTGGCGCAAAGTGCGGCAACGCGCTCATAGATGAAGGTGAAACCTGCGACGACGGCAATGTGGACAGCGGCGATGGATGTTCATCAGCCTGTCAGGTCGAGGAGGGGTGGCGTTGTGACACACCCGGCATGCCCTGTGTACGCCTCCCCTATTGCGGTGATCGCAAAGTTGACGAGGGCGAAGAATGCGACGACGGCAACAGCATCAGCGGCGATGGCTGCTCCAGCACATGCCAGATCGAGGAAGGCTATCGCTGCGAAAAACCAGGCTATGCCTGCATTCCGCTAACGTGCGGAGATGGTGTGGTTGACGCCCCTTACGAATCCTGCGACCACGGCGAGTCCAATGTCGAATACAGCACCTGGGGGGAGGCCTGCTCGACAGCCTGCCAGCCGGCCCATTACTGCGGCGATGGCAAGTTTGACCAGGTGGACATGGATTATGGCGAAGAATGCGATGACGGTGCAGACACCAGCAGCGAATACAATGGCTGCAGCGCCCAGTGCAAACGGACATTTTACTGTGGCGATGGCCGTATCACCCACGGTGAAACATGTGATGACGGCAACAGCACAAGCGGCGATGGCTGCTCCAGCACATGCCAGATCGAGCCGGGATATTTCTGCACGGGCACACCCAGTGTATGCAGCCCCATTAAATGCGGAAACGGCATCCTCGACGAAGGTGAGATGTGCGATGACGGCAATCGGATCAGCGGCGACGGCTGTTCGAGCGTGTGTTTCAGAGAAAGGGGCTACCGCTGTGACGAGCCCGGACAGCCCTGCGTCCGCACCTGCGGTGACGGCATCATCGAAGAAGCCTATGGCGAATCATGCGAAGACGGCAA
>WQTY01000365.1 GCA_009786045.1 Pseudomonadota bacterium
GGGGGGAACGCCCGCAGAGGGGGTAGCCGCGTATCGGCCGCGCCGATAGCGGCGAAGGGGGAGGCTTCCCCCCTTTCTCATTCCGATGAATTTGGCATGAGTCAACGCACGGAGTCGGTAAACGCGAGCGTAACAAAGCGAAACGACTGACGGAGACAGGTATTGGACAACTCGACCCGACCTATAGCACGCGGCCTCTTCGCCTGGATGGCCAACAATCATGTGGCAGCCAATCTGCTGCTGTTCACTTTTATTGTATCTGGCCTGCTGACTTTTCCTTCTCTCAAGCGCGAGCTCATGCCCAATATTGAGGCTGAGAACATTCAGGTGAGCGTCCGTTATCCTGGTTCGACACCGGATGAAATCGAAGAGGGCATCATCATCGCGATTGAGGAGTCCCTCTCAGGCATTAATGGCATCAAAAACATCACGAGCACCAGCAACGAGGGGTCTGGAAGTGTCAGGCTGGAGCTTATGGATGGTGCCGATGTTATGAGAACGCGAAACGAGATCGAGCGGCAGATCCAGCAGATATCGACATTTCCCAATGACATGGAGAAACCTGTCGTTCGTGAGATGACGCGGCGAAGCATGGTTTTGAGCATTCTTGTGAGTGGTCATGTGGGCCAGCATGCTCTTCGAGAGCTGGCCGAGCAGGTCAGGGATGATTTGCTGTTGCAGGACGGGATCAGCATCGTTGAGCTCAGCAATGTGGCGAGCCCTGAGATTTCGGTCGAAATTTCGCAGGAAGCGCTTCAGGCGTTTGGTCTTAAGATTAGCGATGTTGCGAGTGTTATTCAGTCGAGTTCGATTGACCTTTCGGCGGGCAATCTGAAGGTCGAGAGTGGCGCGGTTTTGCTTCGAACCCAGCAGCGCAAGCGTTTTGCGAGCGAGTTTGAGGGCATCGTTCTGCGGTCAATGCCCGATGGCCGAACGGTGCGTTTATCGGATGTGGCAAAGCTTACAGATGGGTTTGAAGACACAGATTTTACGTCATCATTTAATGGCAGGCCTGCCATACAGCTGAATGTCCTTTCTACCGGCAACGAGACGCCAGTGGGTGTTTCGGATGCAGTGCGTGCCTATCTGCGGGAAAGAGAGGGAACATTTCCGGCGGGCATTTATGTCGATATTCGTTCGGATCGGGCGGATTCCTACCGTGTTCGTATCGATCTTCTGATGAACAATGCCTGGATGGGTTTGATTCTTGTTCTTGTGTTCATCGGCCTGTTGCTCGATATACGCGTTGCCTTCTGGACGGCGACGGGTTTGGTGATGTCGTTTGTGGGTGCCATCGCGGTCATGGTTTTGCTTGATGTATCATTTAATATGATCTCGCTTTTTGGCTTTATTCTTGCGCTTGGCATCGTGGTGGATGATACGATTGTCGTCGGTGAAGCCGTTTATGTGCGCCAGCAAAAGGGGAGCCGCGGTGTTCAATCCGCGCTTGAGGGGCTAAAAGAAGTTTCGACCCCTGTCATTCTTTCGGTTCTCACGACGATTATTGCCTTTATCCCGCTTCTTTTTCTGCCCGGAACGATTGGCAAACAATATCGGGATTTGGCGATTATCGTGATCATCATTCTGGCGCTTTCGATTGTCGAGTCGATGTTTATTTTGCCTGCTCACCTGGCGGATCTTAAGCCCGAGCCGGATGGTTTTCTGCGCTGGATTCGTCGTGGTCAGCTCAAGATAGCCAGGGGATTTGAATGGCTCATTGAGAAATGTGTGCGCCGGGTTTTCATATTTTGCCTCAATTGGCGCTATGTTGTTGCGTCAGTGACAGTGGCTATCCTTGTTGGGACAGTGGGGTATGTGGCAAGCGGCAAACTTCGCTACACGATGATGCCCGATGTCGAGGGCGACACTGTGAGGGCGTCAATTCGCATGGCGGATGGCTCGCCTGTGAGCCGAATCAGAGAGGTCGAAGCGTATGTTCTTAAAAAAACGCAGGAAGTTATTGAAGATTTTGGCCGTGAATCGATCACGGGTGTTTTCTCGCAAATATCAAGTGGCAGCTCGGGGACAATCGAGGTTTACCTGACACCAGCGACACAGCGCACCTATGCCTCAAGTCAATTTAGCAGCGCATGGCGTGAAAAAGTGGGTGAGGTAGCGGGTGTTGAAAACCTTACCTTCCGATTCGATGAGAGGCGTGGCCCGGGCGGTGCTGGTGCGCAGTTTAACATCAGCCACCGCGACAGCGATATACTTGAGGTGGCAGCAGAGGAATTTGCGGCTCGGCTCAGGCTCTATCATGGTGTCAAAGATGTTGATGTCAATACCGCCGCCGGTAAGGCCCAGCTTACTTACAAGCTTCGCCCCGAAGCGCGCAGCCTTGGCATCACCGAGACAGATTTTGCCCGCCAGCTTCGTGCAGCCGTCTTTGGCGCCGAGGCAATGCGCCAGCAACGCGGACGCAATGAGGTCAAGGTCTTTGTCCGTTATCCCGAGTTAGCACGCAAATCGGAAGCGCTTGTGGAGGATTTTCTTCTCAGGACACCCTCAGGTGGCCTTATTCCCCTCTCAGAAGCAGCCACTGTCGAGCGGGGTTTCGCCTATAGGACCATCCGGCGCGAAAATGGAAAACGCATCGTGTCAGTCAGTGCAGAACTGGAAGGCGGGGTAACAACGGTTGAGCTGGTGGCAGCGGACATGCGCAGGAAAGACATGCCTGAGCTGCAGACAAGCTATCCCGGGTTAAGTATGAGCCTTGGCGGCATGCATGCTGACAGCGGCGAGATGTGGTCCAAAATGACACTCTATTTCGGGTTTTCGATATTTATCATGTTTGCCATCATTGCCATCACCTCCCGTTCCTACCTGCAATCCATCATGATTCTGGTTGCTATTCCATTTGGCTTCGTAGGCGCCATTCTTGGGCATATCATGCTTGGGTACAATCTTAGCCTCATCAGCATTCTGGGTATGGTGGCGCTCAGCGGTGTTGTCATCAATGCCTCGGTGGTGTTGACGAGCGTTATTAACGACAACATTGCTGCAGGCATGTCACTGTACGACGCTGTTGTTGAGGGATCGACGCGACGTTTTCGCCCCATTTTTCTCAGTGTCATGACGACGTTTCTGGGGGTATTTCCGATGATTCTGGAAACCTCAAAAGAGGCACGGTTCCTTATTCCGATGGCCATCAGCCTTGGTGTAGGTGTACTATTCTCGTTCGTCATCACGCTCATCATCGTTCCCTGCAACTACCTTATCGTCGACGACATTCGTGTCAGGATTCGCCGTCTGCTGGATTAGAGCATTTTCAGTTTTCTTTCTTATGTGGGGGAACGAGTTCCCCCACACCCCCTGCGACAGCCTCCCCTTTAGGGGAGGTGGCGGCAA
>WQTY01000366.1 GCA_009786045.1 Pseudomonadota bacterium
GGGGGGGAGCAGGCCCCCCCACAAAAAAAACACAAATCATCCTCATTGCGGCCATGGACGAGGCACGCGGCATTGGCAAGGGGGGGGGGATTCCCTGGGATTTGCCTGAGGATCGTCTTCATTTTCGCGACACGACCATGGGGCATCCCTGCCTGATGGGGCGAAAGACGTACGAAAGCATTGGGCGAGCTTTGCCGGGGCGTCCCTGTGGTGTATTGACCACGTCGATATCGTTTGCAGGCGATGGGGGAGATCGTCTGATCTTTTGCCGTGACCTGAACGCCTTGCTGCAGTGGGCGTCAAATCTCAGTGCCCTGGTTTTTGTCATCGGCGGCGAGACACTTTACCGGCAAACCCTTCCCCTTGCCGACAGGCTTATCCTGACCCATGTGCCAGGAAACTATGGCTGCGATGTTTTTTTTCCAGCCTTCGAGGGATTCGAACCTGTCTCTGTCGTTCAGACAATTGACTTCTCGGTGACAGAATGGAAACGATTGCCCTAAATACAGCGTCGTATTCTTTAAGGAATTGCTTGCTATTTTTCCTGGAATCGAGGTAGTTTTGGGGCCAGACCGTGCCAGGAGGTGCGGCCGCGATCTTATCAAGAGAGGTATACAATGTACGAATTGTTTGTCATGTCGCTCAAAGAATACTGGAAGGATCAGGACGAAAGCGAACAAGATGTGACGCAGTCTATCCAGGAGCTTCAGGATGTGTTGAGCGATCACTTCCAGAAGGAAGTTCGCTGGTCCGAACCTGATGTCAAGTCAGAGGAAGACGAGACCGAAATTGAGGTCGATGTCGTCGATGATCTGCAGCTCTCCAGTTTGCACGCCGTGGCAGCAAAGCTTGAGCTTGATGGCAACCTGGACGGACTGGAATTGCCTGCCGATGAGCCCTGGGAGTGCGACGTCTTTGAGCGACTCTCTGAAACGCTCGAAGAAAAAGAGTCCGACATAGAGAAATTCTGCCATATTCTCTCCATCGGAAACTCATCGACATGTTTCATTGTGCCCGTCGACCTTCCCTTTGTCGCTCAGATCAACGTAGGCGATAAGGAAGAGACTGAAGACGACTGTGATTGTGATTGTGAGGAAGATGACGGCAGCGTCGACATCGCATCCTTGCCCGGTATCCGCCGTGAGCTCGACACCATCGCCGCCGCCCTGAAGCTCGACACGTCTCTGTCGCTTGATGAATGCGAATCCATCGATTTTGATGATGAAGATAATCTGCGCCATGCCAAAATGGGCTGGTATATCTTCAGCCACCGGGTCAACGATGCCATCAAAGCCGAGCTTCCGCTCATCCTGAATTTCGTCGACGATGAGTTCGATGATATGGACGATGATGAGGACGAGGAATAGGCTTTGCGCCGATCGTCGATGAACAGAGGATGCCCTTTGGAGGGTTTCCTCTTTTTTTTGCCTGGTCTTTGTCAAATCTGCGCCTGGCAGGCGAATCTGTTATCAGACAGCCTGGGCTGGCTCCCATACATGGCGCTGTACAACGCTTTTTCGAAAATTTATCAACTTTTTCTCAAGATTAAATCGTTGACAAATCCGCTGCTCGCTCACAACATGCGGGCGCTTTGGGTTTTCTGACACGATTTCCAGCATAAGGCATCCTCTTATGACAGTACCCAAAATCGTCGGCATTGCAGGCGGTACGGGGTCGGGCAAAACGACTCTGGCCAAGAAGATTCGCGAAGGGCTTGGTTCGGCTAGCCACCTGATCCAGTTCGACTGGTATTATCGAGACCTTTCACATTTGCCCGCGAAAGAGCGAGAGGATGTCAACTTCGATCACCCTGCAAGTCTGGAAAGTGACCTTTTGGTTGAGCACCTCAGGGCACTCAAGCGGGGGGAGACAATTGAGGCGCCGCTTTATGATTTTAAGACACACGCGCGTCTGACTGAGACGCTTCGCATCAGCCCGCATCCGGTCATTGTTGTCGAGGGAATTTTGCTATTTTGCTTTGAGCCTTTGCGAGAAATGCTCGACATTAAGATTTTTGTCGATACCGATTCAGACATTCGGGCCTTTCGCCGCATCCGACGCGACATGCGCGAGCGTGGCCGCGACTTCAACTCCATCCGAAAGCAGTACTACAAGACTGTGCGCCCGATGCATCTTGAGTTCGTTGAACCCTCCAAACGCTATGCTGATGTCATCATCCCAGAAGGCGGCAATAACCTCATCGCCCTTGACCTCATCATAGAACGGCTCAAGCAATTTGCCTGATGCAACACATACTCTTTTGGCTCATTGTCCTGGCCACTTGGGCTGTTTTTGCCCTCCCTCCGCTCGCGCGGGCCTTTCAGGGCGGGCTCCTCTCAGTCCTTCCATACCTTCTGCCCATTGTGGCGGTTATTTTTTTAGCGTCGCGCCGCACGCGTTTTCTGGGCACCTGCATCTTCGGAGGCAGCCTGCTATGGGGCGTCTATCTATCGCACGACACTTGGCTGCCCCAGGATCCCATTGTTCTTGGCCCAGTCTTTGCGACCATGCTCGCAGCGATGCTATACTTAGGGCACGCACCAGCCATGCAGCCTCCTGGCTCACAAAAGCCCGACTCTGAAGTTTTGCTGCAAGACGAGGATAAAGCATGCGAGGCACCTTTACCGCCGTTGCCGCTCACGACAGTGACAGCAGGCATGCCTGTTTGGCGCTTTATGCTCTTCCACCTGACCTGGTTTCTCGGCTTAGCCCTTGCATTGACAGGCAAGAGCATCGGAGGACTGCTGCTATTCCTGGTGGGCTGGACAATGATCATGTTCACGATTGGCCAAACACAGATTTGGCCCCTGCTCACACAGCGAGAGTGGATACGCTACAAGCAAAGGCTTCAAATCTTCGTCACACCGAAAGTTCAACGTCGAAAACACATCCTCGCGATTCTCGGCATGCTCACCTGGATTGCAGCCGCGACAATTTTGATCACCTGGATCCGCTAGAGTCACCAACAGGACAGACACATGGGTCTGCCCCTACAAAAAATGTCTGTCCCTTTGGAGTTTTTGTCGTGAGGGGGCCGAGCCCCCTGCGCCACTATCGCCCTCGCCTTATCACTGACGGCAGGGTCGCGGCGTCGAAATGGTGCATTCCAGGAAGCACTGACCACAACGACGCCGCTGACGACGAAGAGGCACATTATTGCACTCGCCAAGAGCGCGGCGCCCAAATAGCGCAGATTCTAGGAAGCAAGGAGGCGTGGAAGGGAGCGTACTCTCGTACGTGACCGACCACAACGACGCCGCTGACGACGAAGAGGCACATTTGGGCGACTGCGAGGCGAGTGCGATACGCGGCTACCCCCACATAGCGGGGCCTC
>WQTY01000367.1 GCA_009786045.1 Pseudomonadota bacterium
CCCCCCCACACCCCCCGCGATACTTCGTATCGCCTGGTGTGAAGTGGCAAAGTGTTTTGCCTGAAGCCACATGCCACGCAATGCGAGCAAAGGCACAGCCGTTCTGTTAAGTTTTCTGATTTGAGGTGGAAGGCGTGGTGTTGGCTCTTGGGGAGATATGGCGCAAATTCAACAACCCCCTACCATTCACACGCGATAAACCTGCACAGCGTACGACAATTTTTGCCAAAAACGAAGCTTTTCGCCCTCTGCCCACAAGCAATGCGCAGCATTGCAGGGGGTGTGGGGGAACGAGTTCCCCCACAAAAAATAAAATAAAAAGAAGGAAAAATAAAAATGAAAAAATCTTTGATATTTGAGTTGGGGTGTGAGGATTTGCCGGCGTTGCAGATTGATCAGGCTTTGGGTGCGCTTCGCGATGGTTTTGTGGTGCGATGTGGGGAGGCGCGGATTGGGTTGGGTGAGGTGGTGGGGTATGCCACGCCGCGGCGTTTGGCGTTGTTTATCAGCGAGGTGGCGGAGCGGCAGGAGGATCTCGAAGTGGTCAAGGTGGGGCCGGCGCTTGAGGCGTCGAAGACGGCTGATGGCCAGTTTACGCCTGCCGCGCTTGGTTTTCTTAAGGGGTTGGGGGCTGGGCCGGACGATGTTCAGGAAGTGGTTCAGGAGCGCAAGAAGGGCAAGCCTGTCACGTACATCGCGGTTCGGGTCGTCGAAAAGGGCGTCGAATCGAAAGCGCTGCTCGGGAAGATTTTTGAGCAAACACTTGCTGCCATCCACTGGAAGAAGCCCATGCGCTGGGGCAGCGAGCCCACGCTTTTTGCACGGCCGATACACTGGATATTGGCGATTCTTGGGGATGAGATTTTGCCGCTCAGCTTTGCGGGGGTCTCGGCAGGCAATCTTACCTACGGTCACCGATTCATGGCGCCTGCGGCGATTGTGCTGAATCGTCCCAAAGATTATGTCGAAGCGCTGCGAAGCGCATATGTCCTCGTCGACATACAGGCGCGGCGACAGCGCGTGCTTGATGAAGCCCATGCCGCTGCTGAATCCGTGGGCGGGCATCTCGTCCCCAACGATGCGCTCCTCGACGAAGTTGTCCAAATCCTCGAATGGCCCGTGGGCATCGTGGGTGGATTCTCTGCCGACTTCCTGGCGCTGCCACGAGAAGTGATCGAAACGACCATGTGCAAGCATCAACGCTATTTCAGCGTCGTTGACGATGCACACAATCTCATGCCGAACTTCGTCACGCTCAGCAATACAGAAGTCTTTGATCGCAAAGTCGTCGCCCGTGGCAATGAGCGCGTCCTCGTGGCACGCCTCAAAGACGCCGAATTCTTCTTCCACGAAGATGCGCGCCTCCCGTTGTTAGCCTACAACGAAAAACTCGAACGCGTTCGCTACATCGAAGGCATGGGCTCGACTGCTGACAAAGTGCGCCGCATTGAAGCACTCGCCCGGGCCATTCTTCCCCTGTGGCAGAGCACGGTCGATACAGATGCCGTCATCGCATGCGCCCAGCTCTGCAAAGCCGACCTGGCCACGGGCATGGTGGGCGAATTCCCCGAACTGCAAGGCATCATGGGGGAAGTCTATGCACAAAAATCAGGCGCTGCCGCCGATGTTGCGCTTGGCATTCGCGAGCATTATGCGCCTCGCCAATCGGGCGAAGCGGTGGCCTCCAATGCCGTGGGGGCTATCGTCGGCATGGCCGACAAGCTTGATACCATCGCGGCCCTCTTTGCTTTGGGCAAAATCCCAAGCGGCGCCGCCGATCCGTTTGCGCTTCGCCGTTCGGCAGTGGGCATTTTGCGCACAATGGCCGAGCACGGGCAAACCTTCGGCCTGATACTCGTCATTGAAGCAGCCATCGACGGGGTTCGCAAAACGCAAATGAGCCAGGGCAGCCTGGCCGGCACCGCCGATGGCGATGCCCTGGCCTCATCCGTTGCCGAATTCATGACGACGCGGCTGCGCTTCATGCTGGCCGATACCCATGCCGTCGAAGTCGTCGACGCTGTGCTCGCAGCCTCAACACTCGCCGATATCCCTGCCATCCTGGGCCGCGTCGAAGCCCTCTCGCGCCACCGCGCTTCCGCCATCTTCGAAACGCTCATGATCACCTTTAAGCGCGTCGCCAACATCGTTCGCCAGGCCAACGAACAAGCCACAGCCATCGATTCGGGCTATTTCGAACACGCCGCCGAAGCCGATCTCAACAACGCCCTCAATCAAACCAAAAACGACTACACCCAAGCCCTCGAACAGCGCCGGTTCAACGACGCCCTGGCAATATTAAGCACGCTTCGCGCCCCCACGGACGCCTTCTTCGACGCCGTCCTCGTCAACTGCGACGACGAACGCCGGCGCCTGAACCGCCTGGCACTGCTCGCCAGCGTCGCCACCCTCCTCGAAACCTTCTGCGACGTGCGAAAGTTGTAGTTTTTTGTGGGGGAGCATTGCTCCCCACACCCCCTGCGTGCCTCCCCTTCAGGGGAGGTGGCGGCGAAGCCGACGGAGGGGTGTGCGTATCGCTTGTGGGTGAAGTGGCAAAGTGCATCGTTGAAGCCACCTGCCCATCATGGCAAACGAAAGGATGCGGCGCACCCGCATTCTTCCTGAAACGCTGACAGGGCGTGAAATGCAAAGCATTCACGCAGGTAGTGTGTTATTCTCATTGCCTTCTTCAATGGCAATCCAGTGAAAGGAAGAAGACCATGACGAAAAATCACCTTCATTTATTTGTTATCGCACTGGTATTATGTCTCATCCCAGCGCAGGGGTATACACAAGACGACAGCAGTGCAGACACGTCAACGGATTGTGATGTTATCCGCCCCTCACCCTCACCCATGGGAGCTCTCGATAGCCCATTGTCTAAAGATACGTGTACCGGCCCCTACAGGCTAAAAGTTACATGCAATGTCATCGTTACATATCAAGATAAATCGGAAACAGTATCGTATAGAGATTGCCCTTTTGGCAAAGATCAACCAAAAAAGGTTAATAACGCACAAATTGAGAGACGTGTCATCAAGGAGGCAACAAGAATGGCCTGTGAGGAGATATGCCAAAATACCTCAAGGTGCAAAAGTGGTTGCAGAGCTAATGCGACAGTTTGCTTCAGTTGCAGTTGGTGGGAAATCCGGCGATGGTCGGACGACTAATCTGCAGCGACTTGAATCAGCTTCAATTGCAGGGGGGAACCAGTTCCCCCCACGAAAAAAAACTGCAGGGGCGACGCAGTCGCCTGAGCCGGGCGTTGCGGGGCGGCGTTTGTGTAGGGGCGGTTCGCGAACCGCCCCAACGGGGTAGACGCGTATCGG
>WQTY01000368.1 GCA_009786045.1 Pseudomonadota bacterium
GCGGGCCGCGTTGAGCGCTTCCGGCAGAAGTACGGCAATCTCACCCGTCCGGGCAGCAAGTAAGCTACCCGCGCGAGCATAAAAAAAGCAGCTCAGGCTGCTTTTTTTAGCGCCTTTCACGGAGAGTTCCGTGCCCGTCGATATCCGCCCCATCGCGCCGGACGATGTTTTCGCCATCGCCAGCCTCGCCAGAACGACCTGGCTGGATGCTTACGCCGAAATCATTTCTCCCGAGCAGATCGACTACATGCTGGCGCAGCGGTATGGGCACGCGCGCCTGCGCGCTGATATCGAAGACCCGCAAAAATGGCTGCATCAGGCGCATGTGGGCGGTATTCTCGCTGGATTCGCCGCCTGCGAAATTTACAAGGGCGAATTCAAAATCGACAAGCTCTACATCCATCCGGCCATGCAACGCAAGGGCGTCGGCGCGGCTCTGATCGAACACGCTGCCGCGATTGCCCGCGAGCAGGGCTTCGCTGCCATGATTCTGGCCGTCAACAAGCAGAACGAGCAGGCTATCCGCGCCTACACGCAATATGGCTTTCGCGTGCGCGACAAAACCGTGACCGACATCGGCGGCGGTTTCGTGATGGATGATTACGTGATGGAAAAGGCGCTTTGAAGCCAGGGTAATCGTGCGAATGCCATTGCCACTGACTTCTTCAAAATATTCGCTTGAAATCAATGTGTTGCGAAGAGAGTCATTTGCAAGCACTCAAAGGAATCGGGGCACAATTATTCTCAGCGACCTACATCAGGGTTATGCTGGCTCGCATGGATGCTACAAAGGTTTCGGCCTGTTCCACCATTTCTCTCGCATCGCTCAGTTCCACTGGATTACCCTCGTAGTCAGCCACGTAGCGGAACGTCTCGGCACGTTTCAAAAGGCGACCCATTTCCTGCGGTACAGACCCGTTCTTGATCAGACGATCACTAAAGGCAATGAGGACACCCCTGTGCGTCTTGCCTACATCGAACCCCGAGGCTAGCAGCGCGGCGCGGGCGGCATCGAACATGGCGTAGTACGCTCGGTTGGATGCGCCGTCGCCATCTCCAGTATCGAGCAGGACCTTCGCCGATGTTGCCGCCTGCACGGCCTTCGCCATCAAGTCTTGCGCCTTCACAGCCTGACTCCTTCCCTGGCGATGTTGTGAAGCAATGCTGGATTCGAGTGATTCTCCGGGAACTCCCATTCATCCAGCCATACAGGCAGAGGCGAGATGTTGATACCCGTCTCCAGCAGCACACCGTAAGCCACGTCGGCCATTGCCAGTGTGGTTGGTAGAACCCTTTGATGTTCGCCTTTCAGGAGCACGGCCACATCGGCATCACTGTCAGGGCGATGCGTCCCCCGTGCCCGACTGCCGTAGACGATTGCGCCCGCCATATCGTAGCGAACGGCGATCAAAGCAAGGAAGCGCCGGATGGCTTTCTCGGTGCTGTAATCGATACGTTCGCTCGATCCCATGCGTTACTCCTTATCCTGCCTTGCGGGAAATATCCCTGACTTCGAGCAGTTTTGTTTTGAGATCTGCCTCGATCTTGGCAAGCTCATGCTCTGCGGCGCGGCGCTTGTCCCGGCCATCCTGCTGAATGTGGAGAACTTCGTCCAGGGTTTGGATGAGCGACTGATTAGTGTATTTGAGAGTCTCGATATCCACGATGCTGCGCTCCGATTCCCTTGCTGCCTCGACGCTGCTGGTTTTCAGGGCGTCTGCGTTTTTCCGCAAAAGNTCGTTGGTGATGTTCGTTACGGCNCGCTGGGCCTGAATGGCNTGGGCNGAATGCGCCAGGCCCAGAGACAACACCATCTGGTTTTTCCACAAGGGAATGGTATTTACGATAGAGGACTGGATTTTCTCTATCATGATGCTGTCGTTAGCCTGAACGAGCCGGATCTGCGGCGCCATCTGGATNCAGATGCTTCTTGTCAGTTCGAGNTCGTGCAGCTTTTTGTCAAAGCGGTTACATCTTTCGCTCAAATCATTGGCAGCCTGGGCGTCTTCCGGCCTGCCTGTATTTCTGGCCTTTTCCTGTAGCACGGGAAGTTCTGTGGCAAGGACTTTCGCCAGCTTTTCACGGCCGGCCAGAATATACATTGTCAACTCTTTGTAATAGGACAAGTTCATTTCGTACATCTTGTCCAGCATGGCGACGTCCTTGAGGAGTACCATTTTGTGGTCTTCGAGGGAGCTTACGATTTTGTCGACATTCTTCTCTACGGTGTCGTATCTGACTTTGAGTTGCTGGAGTTTGTTGACGTTTTTCTTGAAAAATCCCAGAAAACCCTTGGGTTCNTCATTTACATCGAAACCCTGCAACTGAAGAACGAGGCCACTGATCATGCCGCCCACTTCGTCCATGTCCTTGGTGCGGACGCTGGCCAGGGCGCTTTCTGAGAATCCCAGCATTTTTTTCTGGGCCGCAACACCGTACTGGAGCATCTGGGTAGAGTTGGTGATGTCGATTTGTGTGACAAAGTTGCGGACGGCAGCTTTTTCCTCTTCGTTCAGACTTCCTCCCAGATCGAGGGGTTTTAGCTCTTCCGATACGACGATGGCGGTGTTTTTCAGTTCCGTGACGCTTTCCGGCGTCAGGGTCAACGTGGGAACCTCCAGATTTTCCAGCTCGGAAAAACCGTCCAGAACCAGCTTTGGAGTGGCACTTTCATTGGAACTCATTGTCTGACCTCCTGCAGGAAAACCGGTAAATATTCTAGGCTCTATTGCCATAAACTATAGCATTATACACTATAACCGAGCATTGATCAAAAGAGACTTATTTAGCTTTTGCCAGGAAAAACATCATCCCGATTGATCATGTTTTCCATTACCGCAATATCAGCGGAAATGTCGATGTTTTTATCCCGATAAAGATCATCCAGATGTTGACGAAAGGTGGATACTATTCCATCCATGATTCCTTCGATTTTTTGCATGGATTCTTTGATATTTTCGCCTTTGACAGGCTGACGGTTCAGTTCCTCGTAACTGAGAAGCAGTTTGGTGGCGGTGGGGAGATAATACGTCACAAACCGTCGGATTTTCTTTGCCTTTTCAGGCTGCTTTTTGACGTAATCAAAGATTTGTTTGGCAATATCCAACAGTTCCCGGATGACTTCTGCAAGTTTTTCGTTGCCGATGGTTTTGTCCAGATCGGCAAGATGGCTAAGGCGGAAAAGTCCTTCTCTGAGCAGGTCATCCGCTTCTTCTACCCCGGTCTTTACGTTCTCAGGCTTATATTCCGGTACTTTGACCGCATGCTGGTTGATGATGATTTTCTTGGAGAGGATAGCCGAGCTGATCAGGAA
>WQTY01000369.1 GCA_009786045.1 Pseudomonadota bacterium
AACGCAACATCGCAGACGTCCTCAGTCTCTCGGTCGCCGAAGCCCTCGACTTCTTCGCTACACCCGCCGCACGCACACCCGCAGCCACCACCATCCTCAAACGCCTGATCGACGCAGGCCTGGGCTACCTAAGGCTCGGCCAGCCCCTCACTTCACTCTCTGGCGGCGAACGCCAGCGACTCAAATTTGCCACCCACATGGGCGCACGCACCGACATCTACGTCCTCGACGAACCCACCACAGGCCTGCACATCGCCGACATCCAGCACATGCTCAAAACCCTCGACCGCTGGGTCGACGCCGGCAAATCCGTCATCGTCATCGAACACCACCCAGCCGTCATGGCACACGCCGACTGGATCATCGACCTCGGCCCCGGCGCCGGACACGACGGCGGACGCATCGTCTTCCAGGGCACCCCCCAACAACTCACCCACGCCCAACACTCCCTCACAGGACAATATCTTTCTAATTATTTATTGGGTGCCAGCAGAGACAAGGCATGCCTTGTCTCTACGGATTAAATTTCCTGCCTCTTGGAATTTTTTCTTTGTTTGCGCGCCCTATTCGGCCCAGCCGAATACGGGCTGCGGCGGTGACTATTCGCGAACCGCGAATACGCCACCGCATTTTTTTGTGAGAACGTTGCCCTCGGGGGAGCACTGCTCCCCCGAACCTCCTGCGACACCTTTGACATCGCTTTAGTAAAAAAGTTGTTTTCATGACAATTTTTCATTAAAAATGCAAAAAATAATGTACAATCTAGATATGCCTGTATGAGATCAAGTGGTGTCTTTCAGGCACGATTTTCAAAAAATTCGCTGTGCGCTTTTAAACCATCTTTCGCGTAATAGTGACTCTGGACGCATGGATTGCAAAAAAGGATTTTCGTGAAACCTCTTATCGTTTTTCTCGTTGCTCTTGCATTCTGGATCATAGATGCCATCCTTCAGTCGTTTCTTTATTTTGGTGTTTCACCATTCGGTGCACCTTATACTCAAACCCCCTATCTGTACGTGCTTGCACTTTACTGGTCAGCATTTGTTGCTTTGCTCGTAATGCTTCCTTACTTCATTACTGCATTTTTCATCAAGCGACGGTTTGCTGTCCTCTATATCTTTGAGGTCTTATCTTTGGCTCTCATGGTCGCATGTACACACGCAGATCACGAGTTTATGCGATTCACGGGAACGCACTATTCCCTGGAGATGATTGAGACCTATTCCCTGATGAGTGGTGGCTCTTTATTTGTCATTGATGCGATTAAGGCTGACACACGTGGTGCCTATTCCTCCGTAATTTTATTGTTTGTACCCATTCTCTTAGCGACACTTATGATTTTGTTTCGCAGACGTATCATTATAACATTAGAGAAGATTCCATTGTCACGCAGGCAGAGTCGCATTGTTCTCATAGCTTTGTGTTGTCTTATCTTGGGCATCGTCGGATCTGGTTTTCATTCTTTCGCTAAAACCAACGATTTTTCCAAAAAATTTGAAATGAAGATCAGCCGTCGTCAAAAACACGTCGTCCCGTTTTATGTGATCCTGGCAAGTGACTTATACAGCGTCCTCAGATATGGAGGTCATATGAGCACAAACGTTGTCTTTACCCAAGAAGAAATCGAGACTGCCATCGAACGGGTTCGAGAATCATGGCAGACTGCCAACGAGGATCCCAACTGGGTTTTCGACGAGGATAGCGCGCGCCCTCTTCTGAAACACTATTACGGCGATTGTCCTCAGTTTTCTGAGACATCTCCCAATATTGTCATGATTGTCATAGAGTCTTTGCGAGCTGCTGACCTGCAAGCATTCAACTCAGAGTCAACACGTCAGGTGATGCCATTTTTTGATTCACTTATCCGAGGAACAGCTCCTGTTTTGAACAAACATGGGTTGAAAGCTGCTTATTTTTCGCGATTTTTTACAAATGGTCAACCAACAATTGATGCCTTTATGGCAATCCATACTGGTTTGCCACCACATTCATACAAAACTGTCGGAACAAGATTTTCATTCAATAACTTACAAAGTTTTGTTGATATTTTGCGTAATAATGATTATTATACAATATTTATTGCGGGCGGTGATCCAGATTTTGATGGCGAACGTATCTGGATGAAGCGCTGGTACGATCGCCTTGTTCAGATAAACACATGGGATGATCGAAAGCTGCTCGACAGCGCATTTAATGAAATTAAGCAAAGTGTTTCTAATAGCAAAACCTACAAGTTAGGCATGTGGCTTACCACCAATCATGTTCCATTTAAGCTGCCTGCGGATTGCCCAGTACCAAATGCAGGCGCATCAATGGCTGAGCGGCGATTTTGGACACTCAAATTCGCTGATGATGCGTTGGAGAAATTTTTTGCTGAGCTTGACGAAGCAGGTTTGATGGATAATACTATCTTCATTTTGACATCAGATCATGGTTATGATTTTGGAGAACACGTTGGAACACCGCATGATGCCTATGGTTTTGAGGCTAGTCGGCAAAATGTCTCATGGATACCATTGGTCATTCTTAGTAATTCACCTAATTTCGTCGCTGGCGAACGGACTTCGCTTGGATCTCATGCAGACTTGGCGCCAACCATTCTTGAGCTGGCCAACATTTGCGCTTCCAACAGTTTTTTGGGCCATTCGCTGTTTCGCTCGCGTTCACGCACCGCCTTAAATTGTAAATATGGTAACTTTTCGTATCACACAGACGATGCATCGGCCATTTTTATTGCTGGAGATGTGCCACAACTTTATGAAGCGCAGGATCGTTTACAAAAGACCAATCAGGCGGCATTGCAGCCTGATAGAGTTGAGTCTATGCGACGTGCCGCAGTTGATGTGAGAATGGTGATTGACTACGGCTACGCGCATGACCTGTTTTTTAAGCTAAGCAAGTAGAGATGTGCGCAGAGCCCAGCAGAAAGGCTCTGTGGCAGGAGCGTGGATTGTCCAGGGAGCTCGCAAGGGGGGGAACTGGTTCACTCACACAAAACTAAAGCTCAACCACTATCCTGAACTTGTCCGACCCAAAGCCGGATGCAGGCGAGTGGGTCGTCGATAAAGCGGAGAAGTTCGTTTTGGTCGAGTCGCCGGTCGAAACGGGTTTCGATGTCGTGGTGTCGCTGGACGGCGAGGGCGAGCTGGAAGGTGCGGTAATCAAGCCGAAGGATATGGAGGAGGTAGTCGACGCGGGTATCGTTTCGCCAGGCGCACAGGAGGGTGTTGTCGGTGTTTTCTTCGACAGTCCGGCGGAAAGGCTGGTTGGTGAC
>WQTY01000370.1 GCA_009786045.1 Pseudomonadota bacterium
TTCGATGCTTTACGGACGCGCAATGCGCGACCATGCGACACCGATAACTACATTCATTTCTCTCTCTTCTTCGGTTTTCATCTTTGCCGCTCAGGGCGTGCCCCGCCGGCGAGGAAGGCTTATAGGCGAATCGACCCAACGTGTCAAATTCTTTTTTTCGTGGTGGCGCATTGCTTGTCGGTGAAGAGGCTGAGTGTGACAAAAAATCGTCAAATCGGCTTGCCAAATGCTGCAACTCCTCTTATCCCAAGGTTCGTCTACCCCTGATGGAGGATGTTTCATGATCTCATACGCCATCGTAGCGTTCGGCGGAGGCCTTGGCGCGGTTTCGCGCTATGCGCTGACACAAATCCCCTTCCCTGGTTTCTGGCCATTTCCCACGCTGACGGCCAACCTGATGGGCGCGCTTATCATAGGTGTTCTCATTGGCTACGGAATGCGCCACGAAGCGCCGCCACTCCTCATGCTTGGGCTCAAGACGGGTTTCTGTGGCGGTTTTACCACGTTTTCGGCATTCAGCGCCGAAACGATGTCGATGTTCGAAGCGGGACGCTGGCTTGCAGCCTGCCTCTACATTGCCGTCAGCGTAGGGCTGTGTCTTGGGGGCGTACTCGTCGGAAAGAAACTCGCCATAGCACTATTTTAGGCGGCATCGGGCAATAATACACAAAAGGTCAAAAGTCGATACCAAGACGCCCCCAGCCCCTGCACAATCTAGTTGCACATGTTCGTACGCTTATTACAGCCATTTTCGCCACATTTCTGCGTAGATGTAATTTCATCATTCTTACACGTCACGATATTACCATCCAGACAAATGGCCCCAGTCCCTTTGCAGGTACATACCGCATCCCAACACGTTGCCGAAACACCGTCGTCCTCGCTGCAAGCCGCCAATGCCAACGAAATACCGAGGCTCAGTACCACACACCATGATTTTCCCATGCTCTTCTCCCATGCCAGCCAGCATGCTTTATTTTCGCGCTGCTTTCAGCAACCCACGCGTTGCCTGTTTTGAGATGCCGCCTGCACAGCACAGATATTTTATGATCGACAATTTTGCCGGCTGAGCATGTCAGCCGACATCACCAGACGCAGATTTAGAGTGATTTGCCAAGTTCACCCAAAAGCGCCATGACCGACTCCAGTTCTGACTTGGAGAGTTTAATCACAGCTGCCAGCGTTGACTTCGAGGAAGTGATCTTGACGGCTTTGGCAAGGAAACCCAAGCCAAGATCGCTCATGGCCTGATCGCCCAAAAGTGCCTGCAGGGTTGTTCCGAGCACTTCGGCAGAGCCTTTGGCGGAAGCATCCGACTTCATCTTGGCCGACAGGTTAATCTCAAGCCCAGAGGCAAAGTGAATGGTGGCCTGACCTGCCTCCATTTCGCTGGCTTTAAAGGCCTTGCCATCTGCGCCATCAAGCTGTACCGATTTGAGCTTATCGCGGTGCTTGCTGGTCAGCACATAGGCGACCCAAATGTCTTTTTTCTTGTCAACAGCCTGATACTGCTTAAACAGGGCTGTGTTGCTCTTAAGAGGCTTCTTTGCAGTCCCTGTCTTGAGCGTCTCAAGGATGCCTCGAACCTCACGGTCTGAACCAATGACCATTCGCTTATCATCGATGACAGCATAGACATCGTTTGTCGATTTGACGGCAAAATAGGTGCTGCCTTCGTGCTGGCGAGCATCGAAGCGCGGATCCTTTGCAAAGGAGCCTTCGAGGGCCTTGAGACTCTTCTTGGCTTCCACGATGACGACATAGCTAGAGCTTTTGTCGACATCCGCAGGGATGAACACAAGCACCAGATCAATGTCCTTGGAAACGTCATAGCCAAGCGATTCAACCTGGGAAAGCGCTTTGGCAAGAGATTTCTCGCTGCGCACCGCTTCATTGATGCTGGCAAAAATGTCGCGCGTGCCCAGCTGATCCAGTTCCACGCCAGCCACCCCCACATAGTCGCCGGAAACCAGATCGACAGAAGGAATATCTTTAGCAAAGGCATGCGCTGAAAAGCTAAGGGACAATGCAACGAGCCCAGCAAAAAGTTTCGATTTCATACATTCTCCTTATATTCGTATCATCAGTCGCCGACTTTCGGCGATTCGTTCGATGGCCCACATGGACACATTATCAAAAATCGTGCCAACACAATACATATGGGTGCCAAACCATCGCCAATCCGACGGCATGACATCATGTTCGCAGGCACGAAACCTGGCCAATGTTAAACCGCATCCCAGCGCGAAGCCTGTCTCGTCTTGCGCGCTTCCTGCTCTGTCAGGGCAAGCTCTTCCTCAACAGCCCTGAGAGCGGCCAACTGGGCCCAATACTTCTCAATCATACCAGGCAGGTATTTGCCATCAATAAAGTACGCAGGCGTCTTATACTGAACAGACATCGGCTTAAGTCCGGCACCGACAATGAACTTTTCGATATCCGAACCAATCGCCTCCAGCTTGCGCCACACAGCGTCATTGCCATTGAGCGTCTTGCCGGCGGCCTCCAGGCTGATATCCGCCCCCCACCAATCTTCCATGTTACCAAGGAGATGGCTTCGCACGCTCTCCGACAGCGCAACACCAAAATCGGCGATCTTCTGCTTAAGTGCCACAAGCTCAATATCGGTTCTGGCCTCAGCAAAGTCGACATCACTGACGAAGGCTGCACGGATCTTTTTCAGAACATAACCAGGCAAATCCTCGGTGATAACCTCACACAAAGCCTCCACCTGGAGACGCAATTTCGCCCTGTTCGTCTGGATGGCCTCATGGAGACTCTCAAGTGTTTTTTCGGACATGAATACGGCTCCTCCTTAGTGCTGTGAATGAACCAGCGACACTGGGCAGACATTGTGGGACAGATTTCAGTTTTTTGCAAGGCAACCCGCGCGAGTTATGCTACAAGGTCACCAGTTTTTGGAATGACCATGACATCATGATTGGTAGTAAGATGCTTGTTTCCATTGGCATAGAGCCGGATCTGAAACTTACCGAACGGCTGACATTTATCCAGGAAGATCTGGGAAAAATCATCAAAGCACGCGGTGGCCGTGCCCATTGGACGCGCCCCGAAGTTATCCACCTGCCTGTCAAGTTCTTAGGGCAGATGACTTCTGACGAGACAGCAGGCCTTTGCCGGCTTCTGGACTCGGCAATGGGTTCCCTGTCCGGTTTCACGGCCTCATTCGCAGGGCTGGAGGCTTACCCAGCCCCCAGCTGCCCTCGCATCATTTCGCTGGCACTGTGCCAGGGACGTCCCCAGCTTTCGGCAC
>WQTY01000371.1 GCA_009786045.1 Pseudomonadota bacterium
GTCGGCTTCGCCGCCACCTCCCCTTTAGGGGAGGCACGCAGGGGGTGTGGGGGAACGAGTTCCCCCACATAAAAAACTAAAAATGCTTCCTGACATTGCCGATATCCGTGACAATCTGATAGCCCGCATTTTCAACCCGGCGCTCCAGTTTTGCTCTCGATTCGGCCGCTTCCTCATCGGTGCATATCTTATTTTCGTACAGCGCATACAGCGTTCGCACCCTGAGCGGTGAAAGATTGGGCATCACCACATTTGCCCCGGCCTTCAGGCCAAGTTCGCGCCCCTCAGGGTGAATGCTGCCAAGTGCCGTTGTCGACGGAATCAGGGCACAGGGAAACATCAGGCGCAAAATTGCCAGCACGCGAAGCGTCAGATCAAGAGCCCCCGCCCTGTGCCCCGAAAATGGCGTCCCGGCATGCGGAATATAGGGACCAACGCCGATCATGTCTGGCTTAAGCGTTTGCAGAAACCGCAAATCCGATACGATGTCCTCTGTTGTCTGAAAAGGAGACCCCACCATAAAACCCGATCCAACCTGGTAACCGATTGCCTTGAGCTCAAAAAGACTGCGTTTTCGGTTTTCGAGGCGCATAGGCGCCGGGTGCAGCAGCCTGTAGTGGGCATCATCGGCCGTCTCATGCCGAAGCAAATACCGATTTGCCCCGGCAGAAAACAACGCTTCGTAGCTCTCTTTGCGCTTCTCGCCAAGCGACAGCGTGATGGCGCAATCTGGAAAGCTCTGGCGAATGGCCGAAACGATGTCACACATCAGCGCATCCGAGTAATGCGGATCCTCCCCACCCTGCAAAACAAACGTGCGAAAGCCAAGCCGATACCCCTCATCGCAGCACGCGAGGATCTCTTCTTTGCTAAGGCGATAGCGAGTGACACTGGCGTTATCCCGGCGAATGCCGCAGTAATAGCAGTTATTTTTGCAGTAGTTCGAAAACTCGATAAGACCGCGAATGTAAACTTTATCCCCATACATGCGCCGGCGAACCCCGTCTGCCGCTAAAAAAAGCTCCGAATCCTGGCAGCCTCCTTCCAGCAGCACTGCAAACTCGGCATCGCTCAGATCTCGCCCGTCCTCAAGTTTATGAACAAGTCCTTCTGACATCGCACGCTCCATCATCGCTGACCAGGTCCCAACACCGCTCGCCTCAGGCGCCCAATGGCTTCCAAAAGCACGGACTGCGGGCAGGCAATGTTCATCCGCATGAAGCCAGCGCCGCCTGTGCCAAACTCATCCCCGCGATTCAGCCATATCCCCGCCGAATCGAGGAAAAACCGCGAGAGGGCATCTTCCGACAAACCAAGACCGCGGCAATCCAGCCACATCAGATAGGTTCCCTCCGGCTGAACCAGCTTAATCCGTTCGCCCAGATCCGAAAGCCCCTCCGAAAGCAGCGCCGCATTCTCCTCCAAATAGGAAAGCAGCGTCTCCAGCCAGGGCTCGCCCTCATCATACACCGTCCGCGTCGCCGCTATCGCCATCGCGTTAAGGTTATAATACCCCAGCGACAGGCAAATCTTGTGCAGCCTTTGCCGTATGTCCGGATCAGCTGCGATGATATTGCACGCCTGAAGCCCGGACAGATTAAACGTCTTTGACGGCGAAGTACAGGTTATCGTGCGCCGGGCAAGGTCTTCGGAAAGAGAAGCCAAAGGCACATGACGGTGCCCAAAAAGCACGAGATCCGCATGGATATCATCAGAAATAATATACACCCCGTGCTTCTGGCAAATCCTGCCAATTTCCAGCAGTTCGTCCACGCGCCAGACCCGGCTCACGGGATTATGCGGCGAACACAACAAAAATACCTTCACACGATGGTCAACTATCCTGCGCTCAAAATCCTGGTAATCGATTTCATATCGAACACCATCGAACACAAGAGGAGACACCACGAGCTGGCGATCATTCGAGAGAACAACCGAAGCAAAAGGCGGATATACCGGCTGGCAAATCAACACTGCATCCCCGATGTCACTCAGCGTCCGAATGCTCGCCGATACCCCAAACATCACCCCTGGTGCCTTAATCGCCCAATCCGGCGAAATTTCCCATCCCAGGCGCCGGCCGAACCAACCGACCAACGCCTTGTCGTAGGCTTCATCGGTGCCGGCATAACCAAAAATGCCATGCCGGGCAACCGCCGTCAGGGCACCCTCCACCTCGGGCGGCACCCTGAACTCCATATCTGCGACCCACATCGGAATGAGATCCGATCGTACCTGACCGCCAAGCCGCGCCGTGTCGTACTTAACTGCCCCCGTATGGCGACGATCATGGACGACATCAAAATAACGCCGATCAATCTGCTGTGACATCAATGCACTTCCTTATCTTAGAGCATTTTCAGTTTTCTTTTCGTGGGGGAACTTTGTCCCCCTCTTTGAGGGGGATGTTGGCACCTCCCTCAAAGAGGGAGATTTTGCCGACAGGGGGGATGCACGTATCGCTTGTGGGTGATGGAAAAATGTTGTGATTTTTGGCAGCATATCTCGCTGAACCAAACAGAAGAAATGCTGCCTGCTTGTGTTATCACTTAAACTGAAAATGCTTTAGCTGTACATGCCCGGCATCAGAACGACGCCTTCGGGAAGTTCCGACACCGAAGCGCCAAAATCCTCAAGCCGGGTATACTGCTCAAAGTACGACAAAAAGCGCGCTTCGTCTTCGATGGGCAATGTACAGCGCGACGTCCGGTAATGACAGGGAATCGTCGTCCTGGCACGGATGAGCTTTGTCCAGGCGGCCGCCTCTGCGCCGTCGATGGTATAGAAACCACCCACAGGCACGAGAAGCAAATCGAGCGGGCGAAGCTTTTCGGCAACAGCCTCTGAGGCCAGTTCACCGCAATCACCCATATGGCAGATCCGCAACCCATCCGCCTCGATCAACTTCATATCGACGGCACCGCCAAATTTTTCTCCGCCAAACTTGTCATGACAGACGCGGACAGACGCAATCCGAAGCCCGTCCGACACATAGCGGTCGCGCACGATAACCGGGTCTCCCGACAAATCGCCAAGATAACTGTGATCGGCGTGATCATGGGTTATCGCGACCACATCGCAATGTGCCGGACAGGCAGGGTAATTAAACTTGCCCCCAAACGACATCCCCTCGTAGGGATCAAGAACGATGCGCCGACCGTCTGAAAGGGTCAAAATAAAAGTAGCATGGGCAATGAATTCGATTCGCATAAGTATTTTTAGTTTTTTTGTGGGGGAACCCGTTCCCCCACACCCCCTGCGTGCCTCCCC
>WQTY01000372.1 GCA_009786045.1 Pseudomonadota bacterium
AGGGCGTAGCACGCTACGCCCGTACGGAATCATGTATCCCAAAGCGGGGCGTTGCGGGGCGGCGATTGAGCCCCGCAGGGGGGTAGACGCGTATTGCCGCATGCGGCAATAGCGGCGCAGGGGGCGCGGCCCCCTCCAAAAAACCTACAGCGATTTCACCAGGGCATAGGTTTGCTGGGCAATGGCGAGTTCTTCGTTGGTGGGAATGACCCAAACCTCGACCGCCGAAGCATCCGTCGAAATCCGGCGTTCCTTCCCGTGGACGTCGTTTGCAATCTCGTCGATCTCGACGCCCAGGAGTTGGAGTTTGCTGCAGACTTCCTTTCGGACATAGGGCGAGTTTTCGCCAATGCCAGCGGTGAAAACGATGGCGTCGACGTGGCCGAGAACTGTGGCGTAGGAACCGATGTATTTGAGAATACGGTAGTTAAAGACGCTCATGGCGCGGAGCGCGTCGGCGTTGCCTTCTGCGAGTACGAGATCCTCAAGCACGCGGCAGTCATTGCTGATGTTTGAAAGGCCGAGAAGGCCCGATTTTTTATTGCAAATGTCATCAAGCTTCTGGAGATCCCAGCCCTTGGACTTGCCAAGAAAAGTAAGGACGGCAGGGTCGAGATCGCCGCAGCGCGTGCCCATGCAGAGGCCTTCGAGGGGAGTCAGCCCCATTGAGGTATCGATAGATTTTCCGCCTTCAATGGCCGTGATCGAGGAGCCGTTGCCAAGGTGACACGTGATGATGTTGAGAGATTCGACAGGTTTGCCCATAAGCTCTGCCAGGCGCTTCGCCACGTACTGATGCGACGTGCCATGGAAGCCATAGCGGCGAATGTGATCTTCCGTATAAAGCTCGTAGGGGAGAGCATAGAGGTAAGCGTGTTCGGGCATGGTCTGGTGGAAGGCCGTGTCGAAAACGGCCACTTGGGGGACACCAGGGAGCAAATCCTGCACGACTTTGATGCCGAGCACATGTGCCGGTATATGGAGCGGAGCGAGGGGCTCTGCATCATGAATGGTTTTAAGGACAGCAGGGGTAATCAGACAGGTTTTTGTCAACGCCTCTCCGCCATAGACGACGCGGTGTCCCACCGCCGAAATTTCGCACAAATCCTTGATTGGGTCGTTGTCACACAACAGTTCAAAAGCTCGCTTCAGCCCATCTGAGTGCGTTGCAAACACTTCGTGAAGGACTTTTTCCCCTTTGGCTGTTTTATGCTTTAGTTTGCCTTCTGATTCGCCAATGCGTTCGACAGTGCCCTTGGCCTGAACCTCATTGGTCTCCATATCAATGAGTTGATATTTGATCGAGCTGCTTCCACAGTTCAAGACTAAGACTTTCATCTGCATTCCCCTGGTTCAGACGCCCAGAACGTTTCATGGGCGCGGTTATGAAATTTTACTAAAATTAGCCGTCATGCTGCGCTTGAAGCGCTGTGACCACCACCGTATTGACAATGTCAGTCACGGTCGCGCCCCGGCTGAGATCATTGACGGGCTTATTGAGGCCCTGCAATACCGGGCCAATGGCGATGGCATTGGATGATCGCTGCACCGCCTTATAGCCGATGTTCCCGGCATTTAATGTGGGGAAGACGAACACTGTCGCCTTGCCTGCGACCGGGCTGCCAGGCAGCTTTGTCGCCGCCACACCGGCATCGACGGCCGCATCGTACTGAATGGGCCCTTCGACCAGCAAATCAGGCGCCTGCTCGCGCACCCTGTCGGTGGCCGCTTTGACAGCTTCCACATCCGGTCCTGTGCCCGATGCCCCCGTCGAATACGACAGCATCGCCACGCGAGGCTCAATCCCAAATGCCCTGGCCGTCGAAGCAGAGGCCACGGCCACATCGCAAAGCTGCTCCGTCGTAGGATTGGGAATGACAGCACAGTCGCCGTAGATATAGACCCGATCCGACAGGCACATCAAAAACACTCCCGAGACAGTTTTGATACCGGGCTTGGTCTTGATGAACTGCAATGCCGGGCGGATTGTCTCCGCCGTCGTCGTCGTTGCGCCGGAGACCATGCCGTCGGCATGCCCCTGATGCACCATCATCGTCCCAAAATATGTCCTTTCCTGCATCAGCTGGCGAGCGGCTTCGAGGGTCAGCCCCTTAGACTTGCGGATGTCGTAGAGGGTCGTGACATAGGTTTCAAAATTGGCATCCTGCGATGGATCCACGATGCGAACGCCCGCATCCAGTGAAACCCCCAACGCAGAAGCTTTGGCTCGAACATCGTCCTCCCGGCCGAGCAACACCAGATTCACCAGGTCGTGGACACGGAGTTCAGCCGCTGCCAACAGGATGCGATCCAGATCGCCTTCCGGCAGAACGATCGTCCGTTTATTGTCGCGGGCACGAGCACACAAAATGCGAAGGAACTTTGCAGGCGTCATGCGCCGGGAAGACGTACGGATGACCTCGGGATGCAAATTCATCGCCCAGATATCCAGAGCACGAATCCCATGATCCTGCAGGGTTTTAACCGCCGGTGGCTCAAACATGGAGACGATCCCAAGCACATCCAATCCCTCTTGCGCAAAGAGCTTCACGCTCAGCAGGCTTTGGGCGACCAGCGTTGCCTCGGTCTGCTCCTCGGGGCATATGGCACTCAGCACACACGAATCCAGATCATGTGCCAGGTCAATGGACAGGCGTTCAGCAAAAGTGACCACGCGATTGTCGAAGGATACACACGTGGTCACCACAACATCCGCTTCTTTCAAAAGCGCATCGTGCCTGTCGACAATTGCCGAAACCAGCTGTGCATATTTGCCTTCTGATGCCAGAGCCAGGGCTTCATCTTCAGACAGAGAAGCCGCACAGATCCCTTCCTGACACTGAGAAACAGGCACAAAAACAGCCACTCGCAGGCCATGAGATCGCAAGGCATCGGCCGCCGCGCCTGCAACAAAACGCGCCCGTTCCTGATTGCAATTAAACACCATTAACGATTTTGTCATTCGTCTCCCCTCGCCAGCTTTCAAAAGTACGCGTCGTGGCCACAATATAACATCACGCTCAAATACGTCCACAACGCCCCAAAAACCGGCATCAGCCTAACCCCTTTTCAAGCCGATTTCGAGCACTATTTGCCCGCGCATCCCCCTTCTCCAATGTGAATGGCACACCACACACAGGCAGGAGACTGGCTCGTCTCCAGGACCCGGTGCCGCATACGCGGCTCGATCACCAGCCAATCCCCCGCTTCGAGCGCATAAACGCTTCCCTCCATCTCAACCCTGGCATGCCCGCAGAGCACG
>WQTY01000373.1 GCA_009786045.1 Pseudomonadota bacterium
CCAGTTCCCCCACACCCCCTGCGATGCTGCCGCATCGCTTGGGTCTAAATGATTGCCTTCGGACAAAAATGATCACCCTTATGACGATTTGTCTGACACCAAAACCAAATTCTCCCCCCCTGTACGGGCGTAGCGCGCTACGCTCTTCGTAGCGGGCGACCGGGACGACGGTCGCCCCTACTGGTCACTGGCCACATCCGTCCTTGTTCTGACAATGATGTCGATCATATCCCCGGTCTGGCGCACCTCATACGGCACCGCTTCCTTAAACTCCACAATAATGCGCACATCCTTGCCGGAAGGCACCGCCCGGGCACGCAGAAATGGCGTCTGAAAATACTGCATCTCCAGCACGCGCTGATTGTTCGACACCGACAGGCGCGCCCCACGAAGAATGAGCTCTACCCTGTTCCCGGCCGTCGCCAGCTGCTCATAAGGCGTCTGCTGCGACGTCTGGATAAACACACGGTGTCCCTCAGCCTGCGGCATAAAACCAATCCAGGACACCTGATTCCCGCCAGCCCGCGAAAACGTCGCCGCATTCTCAGGCTGCAGCCGCTCTGGCGGCGTCACCCCCCTGTACGTCGCCATGATACCCGGCAACGTCACATACGTCTGCACCAGCGACCCAGACGACATCTCCCCCCGCCGCGTCACGCGCCCAATCCTGCCCCGGTTCTGCGCCTGAGCCTCTCCCCTGCCCTCCGTGGCAGAAGGCGCCTGCGCCGCCGGAAACTGAGGCACAGGCATGCCGGGAATAAAGAAAATCGGCTGCGAAACCTCCTGACCATGCACCGCAGAAACGCTCCACATGAATATGGCCACCGCAAATATATATCGCTTCATCACTTTACCTCTACGCCACCCGGCTCGCCCGCCCATACCGACAAACTGCAACACACCCCTCACACCCATCCTACAACGAGTCAGTGCACTTGACAAAAAACGATTCTGTACCCGAACACATCCCCATTGCCAGTGAAGCGAATTCTGGGGCATATCCAGCTTAAGCCATGATGTCACCTTTGCCTCTCAGTTTATTTCTTCTCTGATCGCAGCAGCGAGACAGATGGCCAAAAACGAAAAAAGCCGTCACAAATGACGACAATTTTGGCCAAAAATGGTGCTTTTCGCCCTCTATCCACAAGCAATGCGCAGCATTGCAGGGGGTGTGGGGGAACAAGTTCCCCCACAAAAAACAGGCGCTACTCAGCCGAGCACTCGCCGATCACAAGGCGCGTAAAGCGATGGATCCGAATATTCTCGCCTGTCTGCGAAGAAAGCGCTGCGCGCTTTTCTTCCACCGTGGGCTCGCTGCCTTCGCCCATCCAGTGCTGATCCAGCAGCGTTACCTCTGCCAGCCAGGAATTGATACGACCCGAAGCGATGCGTGCCGTGATCTCCGCGTTCTTGCCCAGCTCCTTTGCCTGCTCAAGAAAAATTTCTTCCTGTTTGGCAACCAGTTCTGCATCCAAATCTTCGCGGCGAACTGCCTGAGGATTGCACCCGCAAATATGAATCGCAAGCTCCTGGCAAAATTCACGGAAAGCTTCCGTGCGGGCAACAAAGTCTGTTTCGCAGTTCACTTCCACCATGATGGCCGTCTTGCCATCGTGATGGCGATACACGCCAATATAACCTTCCGACGTTTTGCGTGCGCTGCGCTTGGCCGCACTTGCAAGACCCTTGATCTGCAAATACTCCGCCGCCAGCTTCATATCGCCGTTGTTCTCCGCCAGCGCCTTCTTGCAATCCATCATCCCGGCTCCGCTTTTCTCACGAAGCTCCTTCACCATCGCCGCCGATATCGTTGTCATAACTTCCTCTCTTCCCAAATCAACGCACAAAATTCACCACGCCCTCAAATGGGCTCACTTTTTCTACTGCGATAAAAGCCGTAAGACGGAGGGCAGGGCACACGCATGCCAAGCCCCCAAATACGCTTCCTACTTCTCGGCCTCAGCGCTGCCTTCTGCCAGACGGCCACGATGCTGGACCTTCGCACTCGACGAATCCGCACCTGCACTGTAAGCCGCACCTGCAGCTGCCGCAGACGCCGCATCCACACCCCGGCGCTTCGCACCTTCAATGCAGGCATCCGCTATCGCCCCCGAAAACAGGCGTATCGCCCGAATCGCATCGTCGTTGCCCGGAATCACATAATCGATCATGTCGGGATCGCAGTTCGTGTCCACCACCGCAATGACGGGAATCCCCAATATCTTCGCCTCGTTGACCGCAATCGACTCTTTGCCGCTGTCGACAACAAAAAGCGCACCGGGAAGGCTGTTCATTTCCTTAATGCCGCCAAGCGCTTTCTCAAGCTTCTCGCGATCACGCTCTATGCTGCGGATTTCCTTCTTCGACAACTTCGAATACGTCCCATCCACCGCCTGGCGATCATACATGCGAAGCTTCTCGATCGAGGAGCGAATCGTCTTCCAGTTCGTCAGCGTACCACCCAGCCACCGCTGCGTAATATGGTACTGCCCCGCGCGCGCCGCTTCTTCCGCAATCACATCCTGAGCCTGGCGCTTCGTGCCGACAAACAAAACCGGCGCACCGCTGGCCACCACGTTCGCCACAAAATCATACGCACGATCAAAAGCCTGAACCGTCTTGCCCAAATCCACAATGTGAATCCCGTTGCGGGCCCCATAAATGTACGGCTTCATCTTCGGATTCCAACGCTTCGTCTGATGGCCAAAATGAACGCCCGACTCCAGCAACTTTCTCATCGAAATGTGCGACATCACTATCTCCTGTGTTAAACCTCCGCATGCTCAGCCGTGCACGCCAGAATCGGCGACACCACACGGCAAAAAATACCCATGCGTGTGAAATAGCCGGCTTCCACCGCCGGCGGCGCACTTGCTAACACATCTTCACGCCAAAAACAATACCCACAGACCAAATAACGTGACTTTATCAAAACCCCGGCTGGCTGTGTGGAAGGCGCAGGGTCGGCAACCCGACGCCCGCATCATGATGCACAAAATCCATGTGGGCAGGAGCCAGGAGGGATGGCGCGCATCGCTTTGGGCAAGGGAGCCAAATCTGTACGGGCGTAGCGTGCTACGCCCCCCGCGGGCTGAGGGCAGGACATTGAGGCAGGCACACAAAATGCCATTAGATGCTGATATTTACTGGGCGTGCGGGTGTCTCGCCCGTATAAATTGCAGAGTGCCGAAGGTGCTCAATGTGAATAACCGCCGGTGGCGTGAGCAGAGCGAACAAAACCAGCGGAC
>WQTY01000374.1 GCA_009786045.1 Pseudomonadota bacterium
GAGCTTGTCAATCGCGAGCTTGAGAAGTCTGGCTATAAGGATTCGATTCCGAGCGGGTTGGTGTTGACGGGTGGGACGTCATTGATGGATGCGGTGCCGGAGCTTGCGCAGCGCGTGGTGGGTTTGCCGACGCGCCGAGGCGTTCCCAGAAATTTTGGCGGTCTTGGGGATGAGGTTCAAAATCCGCAGTACGCGACGGCGATAGGTTTGCTTTTGCATGCCATCCATCGCCCGGATGTGCGGTCGTTCAGCCCGAAGGAAACGAAGAAGGGGTCATTGTTTGGAAAGTTTGTGGCCTGGCTGAAGCAGATAGTGTGAGACTGGGTGTGATGTGTGATATGCGGCAAAAGGTTCTTTGACAAAATCGCCCTATAAAGTGTAAAAGAGCAGCGAATTTTGGGCAGATGTTCTGTCTGCGTCATGTGTTCTTTTAACCCGTGAGAGAAGCTATGCGGAAGTGTTCTAGATTGACGGCTGCATGTTTGGTGGCCGCCTTGTCTCTTGGGGCTTTTGGTTGTACGGGCGAGCCCCCCGAGCCCCCCAAGGCGATGGGCGTCGCGAGTGTTGCCCAGAACCAGGCTGAGATCTCGGTGGTGGCTTTTGAGTTGACGACGCCGGATTTTGTCGATGGTCACAAGCAGGCCATGAGGCCGATGGAGAATCAGGGTGAGGTTGCGATCGTACGCCTGAGGGTGAAGAACTCGTCGGACAAGCCCATGACGTATAAGCCGCTGCATTTTGAGAGTCCTGCACGTGGCGTTCAGCTGAGCACGAATCCGGATCCCAAGACCGGGGCACGTGCGTATTTTAAGAGCATTACCTTTGATGCGACGAAGGGGATCCATACGACAAATCAGCTCACAGCGACGGTAGATATTCCGCCTGGCGGTGAGATTCTTGATGATTATCTGTTTGAGAATCCCGTGGTGACGGATGCGCAGCTCGTTGTGCTTGTTCCTGGTGCAGTCGTGGGAGAAGTTGGCAGGACATTTCGCTTTTTTGTCGACAACCCGCCAGTCAGGACTGCGCCTCCGGCGCCTGCGCGGCTTGGTGAGCCGGTGACCATCGACGGGCTGACGGTTTCGATCAACAGTGTCACCAAGGCTTTTGCCGAGTTGGTGCCGCGCACGGCGCCTTCGGAGCCGCTGAGGTTTGCCTACGCCTACACGGATAAGCCTGTGCTCGTGTTGACCATGACGATCAGAAATGACAGCAATCGTCCTTTGAGCTATGAGCCCAGCCATACGGCGGAGACGGGTGGCATTAACCTTGCCCTTGCTGGCGGTGCAGCGCTTAAGCGCATCAAGCTGGCACCCAATGTCATTGGCAGGGGGCAGGTGACCGGCATCATTCAGATTGGTCCTGGCGAGACGAAGACGGACGTTTACTTCTTCGAGGTTCCGGCGTCGTCGAGTTTGTTGAATCTTAACCTGTCTGGTCACATTTTTGGCGTCCGTGGCATGTATCGATTCCTTCTTGATTATGCTGCCTCTGAGCCTGAATCACCGGATTTGCATCCGTACAGGGCGGGGGATGCTGTGGTGGTAGCAGAGGCGGATCCCATTGAAGATTAGCAAGGGAGTGGGTATGTGAGATGAGGCGCTGCATTTTGCGGCGCCTTTTTTCTTTTTTACGTGGGGGGGCTCCCCCTGTCGGCAAGATCTCCCTCTTTGAGGGAGGTACCGACATCCCCCTCGAAGAGGGGGACAGAGTTCCCCCACACCCCCTGCAATGCTGCGCATTGCTTGTGGGTAGAGGGCGAAGTGTATTATTTGTGGCGATATACCTCGTCTTGCAAGCAGAAGGATGTGTCGTCACTTAAGCCACAAGCGTTCTAAGCTGAAAACGCTGGGAGAGTGCTTCAGCCCATAAAATGTGCGCAGGCGTATCTGACCCAGAAAGGGCAGATAGTCTGCGCCGCGCTCGTATTGGCGTGAGCCAACAGAGCGCGATCCCAAGGCACTCGGAGCATTAAAGTGGAGAAGCAGAATCTGCTGGCTTCAGAGGCAGTGGTGGCGGCGTGTTTAGCGGTGTGGTTTTCTGGGCTGGAATGGTCCGAAGTGGCGCAGGTTTTTTGGCAGGGTTGAGACGGGGATGTCCTGGTTTGGGTTTTCGAAGCGTGCTTTTCGGATTTTGTTTCTTTTTTGCAGGGCGTAGATGAGGGCTGCGGCTGCGAAGAAAGAGAGGGCAAAGAAGATGCCTTCTGAGGAGAAGAGTGAGAGCCAGGGGGAGCTTTTTGTGGCGACTTTGTCCAGCCAGAAGACGTAGGCGGCTCTGGGGGAGCGGCCGTAGGCGTCGATGAAGGCGTCATCGAAGCGCTTGCCGGTGGCGACGCTTTGGAGGAGTTTTTTGAGGGTTTCGTCGCTGTAGGTGTTGGCCAGCCAGGTGACGAAGTGTGCGCTTTGTGCGTAGGCGAGGTCAACGATGGCGCCTTGCCTTGAGAATGCGTCGTTGAGTTGGTCGAGGTCGAGGAGTTGTCCTGACATGGAGGCGCGGGCGAGGGTTTCCGCGCGAGTCAGTCCCCAGTCATCGGTGGCGAGCATGGCAAAGCCTTCGTAGAACCAGTGTGGGAAGATCTGGTCGCGGGCGAAGCGCCGAAGCGCAATGTGGTTGAGTTCGTGTGCGAGTGTGCGTTCGGGTTCTATTCTGGCGGTGCCGCCCGGGTTGAGCCGGATGAGGATGACGCCGTCGCGCAGGATGGCCAGTCCTGCTGCCCAGGCGGGTGCGCGCCCTGGGGCGTTTTGTGCTTCGAAGTAGCGGTTGATGTCGCCCAGCAGGTAGATGTGGACGTTGGAGACGGTTTCCCCGGGCAGGAATCGCAGTGTTTTGGCTTGTGCGGTTTCGGCGGTTGCGATGACAGATTCTGCGCGCCTTGAGAAGGCGGTTTCATAGTAGAAGTGGAGGTTATTGACTTCTCTGTGGATGAGGTCTGGGATGACCGGGTGTGTGATATGGGCTTCGCGTCCGAGCCATTCGTCGACTTGTTCATCGGTCAGGGTCAGGCTGTGTGCGGGAGAGGCGTCGCCATTTTGGGCGAATCCCCGTGCGGGGGTGAGCGCTGTGAGGGTGAAGAGGAGCACAAAGAGCAGCAGGAATCGGAGGATGACGCGGATGTGCGCCTGGTGCTGTCTGTGTGGGGGCTGGTTGTGTGGGGGCTGGTTGTGTTGCTGCATGTCACGTCCTCTGAAATCATGGTCGGTGGAGGGGCCGGGTTTGCAAACAACAGTTC
>WQTY01000375.1 GCA_009786045.1 Pseudomonadota bacterium
CCACGAAAAAAAACAAATCTTGGGTGGTATGGCTTGTTGGCATGTGTTTGCTGTGTATGTGCGGCTGTTCGATGCAGCGTGCTGCCATTGTCGAGGATCTGCCCAGGCACCGGGGCATGATCTCGAATCTGGCACGACATGATATTGCCAACCAAGTGGTTTTTGTGTCCAAGGGACTTTATGTGACAGGGATTGCCGACGGGCGCAGTTTTTCTGTGGGAACATGGGTTCGCCTTGTGCCCGGGCAGCGCTGGCCGGTGGGTGAGCCCAAACCAACACTTCTGGTGGGTCGCGTTGCGGAGCGCAAGGCACATTGGGCGCGCGTGGAAGTGCTTGCCATGGTCGATGGCCTGCGAGCCGATGATCCGCCTGTGGTGGAGGCATATGCGTTTGCCAAAGGCGTGGCGCTGCATGCCGTGACAAAACGTCTGGTATACCCTGCCACCGATGTGCTGGCCGAGCGCGGGTCAGTGCATGTTGCTCTGTCGCATGCAGACCTCGCTGAGGGGGGTGAAATCTATGCGGCCATCGATTTGAATGCGCCCAGAGGGGCACGCCTGGCATCTCGGATGACGGCATTGCTTCGTGTCACAGAAGTTGGGCAAACGCACGCGAGATTTCAGCCCATCATGGGGGTTGTGCCGCAGAACCCGGCTTTTGTTTTGCTCGATGCGCAGGTGACACCGGCATTTGGGGTTCGGATTGTGTTGCATCAGATGGCTTCCGGGCAGGATGAAGCCATGGCGAGAGAAATTGAACGCCTTAAATCGGTCTGGCCGCACTCGAACCTTGCCAGGATAGAAGTTGTACGCGAGGGGGCGGCGGCATATGATGCGGTGCGCCAGGCACTTGGTCAGACTCAGACCCACATGCTGGATGTTCGGATCTTCGATGTCCTGGGTCATGTGCAGATGCTTTCGCATCGTGAGCGTCTTTCTTTGTCAGTTTGGCAGCTGCCGCTTGAAGGCGGAGATGCTGAGGGGTGGGCGTGGGGAGCGCTGATGGAAGCACTGGCGATGCTCGGCGATCAGGCCGGGGTGGCATTTTTGGGGGAGCAATGGCTGGCGGCGCGGCGCACACCATTGGATTGGGCGCGAGTGGGGCCGGTGCTGGGGGCGGCGTATCATAGCCTGGAGCGAGATGATTGGGCGCTGGAGCTTGCCCTTGAGCTTGGGTCGATGGGGGCAGGGGCGGATGGGAGGTCGGATATTGCGGTGGCGGCCATTGCTGCCGTGATTGGGCGTCAGCAGGAGTTTAAAGCGAGTTTTTCGCGTGCGCAGCAGGCCGCAGGCAAGCTTTCGGAACCCTGGCTTCGGCTTCTGTGGCAGGCTGTGATGACGGCTTCGGTGATCGATTCGGCCTTTCGGGACGCGGAGCGCATAGTGGCGCAAAAGATGCGCCAGCAAAAGATGTGGCGCATTCATGATGATGCCTTGCGATGTCTGATGTTGGGAGAAGAAGACGAAGAGGCATGTGAGAACGGTTTGGCACATGCCAAAACGCCCTTTGAGAGTCGATTTTTCGAGGCCTTGCTGCATGCTTCCCAGGAAGGGCAGCACACAGCCGGCACATGGGCGCAGCAGATTTTGGCGGTCGATGGGCTGGGCGCGCCCTTTCTTGCTCAGACGATTCTGCTTCGGCTCGTGCCGAAGGCAGCGTCGGCGGCAACGCGCGTGCTGTTGCTTCAGAATGCAGCAGAATATGCGAGGAAGGCATCCCAGATGCGCGAGTTTCTTGCCATTTCAGAAATCCTTCTTCGTGCCCAGGGGCTCTTCCCCGAGGATGTGCAGCAGCCGGTGTCGCGTCAGGCCATTGAGGGCTGGCGGATGCTGGATAGGCGCGCCATCCTGGGCAGTGCACTCGTCTTTGAGTCGCAGCGGCCCCAGACGACCGATTCCGAGGCTATCGATCTCCTGTTGTACGCAGCAGAGCTCTTTCTCAGCATTGGCGATGTGCATAACGCCGCCATCGCACATGCCGGCCTTGCCAAACGGCTGGAGGCTATTGGCAAGGCGGCGGAAGCCTCGGCACATCGCGAACGCGCCAAAACCCTGGTCGTTGGTCATCCTTCCGTGACATCGGTTTTCGATTAGAGCATTTTCAGTTTTTATGTGGGGGAACTTGTTCCCCCACACCCCCTGCGATACTGCGTATCGCTTGTGGGTGAAGTGGCATGCAGGGGCGATTCACAGGAGCTTGAGGGATTTGGGGTTATTTAAAAAGAGTGGGATTTGGATTTTGTTGACGGCGTTTGCCTTTGGATCGATGGAGGTTGCGCTCAAGCTCGCCGGTGACAGTTTCAGTGCACTGCAGCTGACGTTTTTGCGTTTCCTGCTGGGGGGGATTCTGCTGCTGCCCTTTGCCTGGCACGATCTCAGACGCCGCGAGCGCCGCCTGACAAAAGGCGACATCGGTTATCTGGCAGCACTTGGGGTGCTCAATGTCTGCTTCAGCATGACCCTTTTCCAGCTCAGCGTCATGCATTCGAATGCGACGCTGGCCGCCGTGATGATATCGATGAATCCCATCTTCACGATGGTATTGGCGCATTTTCTGGTGAATGAACCCTTTACGCGCCGCAAGGCGCTTTTGCTGGCAATATGCATGCTTGGCTTATTCTTTGTGGCCAATCCGTTTGCGCTGGCACGGGGCAACAGCTTTGTGGGGATTGCAATGGGACTTGGCAGCGCCATCCTGTTTTCGTTTTATACGACCCTTGGCAAGAAACGCATCAAGTCAATTGGCGGGCTGGCTTTTAATGCGGCGACTTTTCTCTTTGGTTCCACAGTGCTGCTCGCTGCCATCCTTATCCTGGACGAGCCGGTCATTTCCGGCATCCGCGCGGACAACATCGGCGTGCTGCTGTACACAAGCCTGGTGGTGACGGGCGTGGGCTATCTTTGCTTCATGAAAGCCAACGAGGTGGCTGGCCCATCAATGGCATCGTATGCCTTTTTCTTCAAACCCGTGATTGCGGCGTGCCTGGCAGCGCTTGTGCTTAAGGAAGCGGTGACCTGGAACATCATCGTGGGCGTCATTCTAATCCTGGGTGCTTGTTTGTATTTTCACCGCCCTCGCTGATCGGGGGAGCACAAAATGTTGCTTTTTTAAGGGCGGGCGACCAGGGACGGTCGCCCCTACATGTGTTTTACCTGCATGTGGGCTTTTTTGTTTTGGGGGCCGCGCCCCCTGCGCCGCTGTCGGCTGCGGGCGGATTGCCATCC
>WQTY01000376.1 GCA_009786045.1 Pseudomonadota bacterium
TGTCTGAGTTTGTCATGGAGACACTGGCCAGGAGCCACTCGGCCTCATCGCGAATTTTTTGTGAGGCGGCTATGTCTTCTGCCAGCGGCATGAGTTCGTAGCGTGCGTTTTCGTAGTCGAAGTGGCTGACCAGGCGCTCTGCGCGCGAGAGGCGTTCCTGCGGCGTTAGCCGGAGACCGTTGGTAAGCTCTGGCCAGAGCGCAAGCTGGGTTGCCGGATAGCGCAGCACAATCTGGCGCCGCAGGCGCTCGGCCTGATCCGGCTTTTGCCTGAGCATGGCCAGGCGATACTGCCAGTAGAGCGCTGCTGCTGCTTCGAACGCATTGCCTTTAAGTCTGCCAAGCGCGTCGGACATGGCTGTGAGTGCACCTTCGGGGACATTCCCTGCTTCGACGCGCTTTTCTGCCAGCGCCAGGAGCAGGGCGCGGGAGGATTGCTCGTCTAATTTGGCGGATCGCCAGTTTGTCCAGGCCTTGTCAAACTGACCCTCGGCCAACAGGGCCCAGATGTGCCAGGTCTCGTAAATGCTTCGAAGTTCCGGTTTTGAAGTTGAACCCATGAGTTCTTTCAGAACCGGCGATTGGGGCGCGGCCGGCGAGCAATCGCCGGACAGGATGCGCGCTTTGGCAAGGATGAAGCGCGCGGGAGCTGTCGGTTCCAGGCGATTTGCCACATCTGCCGCCTCGCGGTATCGCGATGCACGCATCAGGTAGAGGGCCGCATCGAGATTTGGCGCCAGGATCCCGCTTTGCTGGCTATATCCGCGCACACTCCCCGCCACGAACCGCTCAGCCAGGCATTCGACCCAACAATCTGGCCTGTGCACTGGTGACGGGGGCTTCACCTCGTCTGTAAAAGTCTCGCCTGGCACGTGTGCTGCGGGCTGTGCGCTGCTCACCTGCGTGGGCCTCTCGTCGGGAGGCACAGAATGCTGGCACCCACACAGGAAGACGGCAGCTATCAGGATAAAGCAGAGGAAACGTGAATGCAGATTCATGGTGTCCAAGTCGTGCAGATAGAAAAGGCGACCACCCAAAGCAGGGCGATCGCCAATCTAACACAACTTTACAGCCTTTTCAGCTTAAGTCGACCGCTCGCTCTGCTCAGGTGCTGCAAGCACACGCAGGCTGTTTAAAGCGTTTTCAGCTTAAGTGACGACATGAGCAACCAGCATTTCTTTTGTTTGCAAGGCGAGGTGTGTTGCCAAAAACAATAACATTTCGCCCTCTGCCCACAAGCAATGCGCAGCATTGCAGGGGGTGTGGGGGAACAAGTTCCCCCACGTAAAAAAGAAAATGCGCTAATTCCCTCGCATCCAGCGCTTGAGGAGTGGTGACAGTGCAAACAGGAGGACTGCAGCGGCAAAAGAGGAGCCGATCAGGAAGAGGTAGAGTGGGATATTGTAATCCTTAATCATGGCCTCAAGGTTGCCGGCAAGATAGTTAGCAGCCGCGGAGCTCAGGAACCAGACACCCATCATCAGCGAGACCATTCGGGCAGGCGAAAGCTTCGTGACGAGCGATAACCCAATCGGGCTCAGGCACAGTTCGCCAAGCGTATGCAGGAGGTAGACGCCCACCAGGAACATCATGTTTGCTTTTACGATAACATCGCCGGTGGCATCATCGTGCGCAACCATTTGCTGCCCCGTGTACAGGAGCACGAAGCCCAGGCCCAAAAGCACCAGACCGATGGCCATTTTATTGACGACAGAAATTTTGTACTTCGAGCTGTCAATTTTGAACCACAGGATCGAGAAAATGGGCGCAAACATGACGATAAAGATGGGATTTATCGACTGGAAGTGGGCCGCAGGAATTTCGCCGATTACGGGCAAATTGCGGTCGGTTTCCTGTTCGGCAAAGAGCGTCATTGTACCGCCTGCCTGTTCAAAACCAAGCCAGAAGAAGATGACGAACAGAGAGATGATCAGGATGGCTGCTACGGCCTTGACATCGCTGATGGCCTGTGTTTTGCCGCCTTCTTTAAGGCCGCCCTTATAGGCCATGCTAAACGTACCCGAGAGCGCACCGACCAGGATGAGGATCCCGCCAATGGCTTTAACGAAGCCGGGGATTTTGCCCCAGTATTCGGTAAGATAGGGCAGGCCCAATACGACAACATAAGCAAAGGCGCAGATGCCAGCGACCATGACCAAAATTTCGACGCCATCGCGGATCGTCAAGAGGGATTTTTCGGTGACTTCGCGGCTACGGGGGAAGCCTGCTTTGCCCAGCTTGCGCTGTGCCAGGAAGAAGATGATAACGCCAACACCCATACCCACGGCTGCTGCAGCAAAACCCCACTTGAATCCAAAGCTCGCGGCCAGCGTGCCGCAGACAAGCGGCGAGAAGAAAGCGCCGATGTTGATGCCCATGTAGAAAATGGTGAACGCACCGTCGCGGCGCGGGTCATTGGGCTCATACAGCTCACCCACGATCGTCGAGATGTTGGGCTTAAAGAAACCGTTGCCCAATATCAGCAAGGCCAAACCCAGGTACATGCTGCCTGGGAACATCATGGCCATTTCGCCGAGCATCATCAAAATACCGCCGACGAAAATCGCCTTTCGCGCGCCTAAAAACTTGTCCGCCAAATAACCGCCAATGAGCGGCGTCAGATAAACGAGGCCTGTATATGTCGCGTAGATCGACAGCGCATCTGAGCGGTCAAATCCCATCCCGCCATCTGTCGTTTTGGCCACCAAATACAAGATCAAAATCGCACGCATACCATAGTAGCTAAAGCGCTCCATGGCCTCTGTGCTGAACAAATACCAAAGTCCTACGGGGTGCTTGTTCGAAACGCGCGCCCCAGATGATACATCAGCCAAATCTACTCTCCATGTTTGTTGCCAAAGGTGTGCATCGTGCACACGTTAAACCACGTCCCCCCACACTAGACCAAGCGCAATATAAAGTATGACCCTGATTTTCGCAATATTCGATGTGCATAAAAAATCCGACATAATTGCGCAAGATAATCGAGGTCGCCAGGGGGCCTGTCGAATAATATTCGTTTTGTGGAACCAGCAGCGAACGGGCGACCAGGACGGTAAGGCGGGCGACCAGGGACGGTTGCCCCTACAGGTAATTTTTCGACTGTGGGGGGGCCGAGCCCCCTGCGCCGCTATTGGCCACAACCCCCCGTCGCCTGCGGCGCCACCCCCTTTGTGAAAGGGGGCGTGGCCAATACGCGTCTACCCCCTCTGCGGGGCCTCA
>WQTY01000377.1 GCA_009786045.1 Pseudomonadota bacterium
GGCCCCGCTATGGGGGTAGACGCGTATTGGCACGCGGTTGTCCGCGTGCCGATAGCGGCGCAGGGGGCGTGGCCCCCTTCGAATAAACGCTTGAGGTGACCCGTCATTGTGTGTAGTGTGCGCCTGTATTTTGCCCCTTCCCGGGTGGTTTGGATGGAGGGTCTGGAGGTTGAGAAAGCTAGTATTGGCGTTTTGCGGCGTGGTTCTTTGGGGGGGCTGTGCCACGGATCTGGTGGGCGAGAAGGCGGATTTGACGCGGGTTGAGAATCCTGCGGGGATGACGCTCCATCCTAATGGCAGGATTGCCTATGTGGTGGGATCGAATTTCGATTTGGATTATCGCGCGACGGATGGCGGCGCGTTGTATGTTGTGGATTTGGAGACGGACACGGTTTTGCCGTCCTCAAAGCGGATGGGCAGTTTTGGAACGAATGTGGTGCTCTCGGAGGATGCGCGCCGTGGGTACACGCTGACGCGCGACGATGGCAGTCTGGTTTGGTTTGAGATTTCTGAAGACGGGCGTGACATCCGCTGTCCTTTGGCGGGGAGTGGTGCAGAGCATCTTCTGGATTGCCGGGTAAATCTGGATCATAACCCTACGCATGTGGCGATAACGCGTTCGTTTCGAGAGACTGAAACGGTTTTGCCGGATGGGACGCGACAGACGAAACGCGTCGATTTTGACCTTTTGATGGTTGCGCATCTGCGCGAGTCGGCGGTAACGGCGGTGACGGTCCGGCAGATGGAGGATGGGCGCTACCATTTCAGCCATGCCATGGCTTCGCTTGTTTACAGTGCGGGTGAGGTGCTGTGGCATTCGGGTGAATCATTTTTCGTGACCGGACGGGCGGCAAATAATTTGGCGGTTGTTTATCCTGCGCTTACGGAAGAGGGCGAGGTGAGGGGGCTGTATGTGAAGCAGCGCCTGAATGTGCCGCAGGCCTTTTCGGCATTTGAGGGGCGTGGCATGGCGCTGGATCCTGCCCGGCGAAAGCTTTTCATGCTTAACCTGTTTCCCAATTCGATATTTCAGTTTGATGTCGGCGGGTTATTGGGGGCAGAGGCTTCGTCTGAGCCTGTTCAGGCGCGCGGCGTGACGACGCTTCCGGGCAGAATGTTGAAAGTGGCATGGGTGGGGGATGCGCATGGCCTTTTGTATCTGACGGGCTTCGGCGATGATGCGCTATATTTGATCATGCCGGATAGTCTGGAGATTGTCGGCAAGATTGCGACGGGGCGGGGACCCTATGAATTGCATGCCGATGCGGTGAGGCAGCGTCTTTTTGTCCTCAACTTCCTGGGTGGCGACATATGGGCGTATGACACAGCGGATCCACTCAACCCTGTCATGGTTAAGACCTATTTAACGGTTGATTCGAGGGAGGCAACGGAGAACTGATGGCGATGCGTTCCTGGTCTGGTGTCGTGTTTTGTGTTTGGGCGTGCATTCTTGGGGGGGGTGGCCTTGTCGGATGCGACGACGAAAATAAGTCGACGCTGCCTTCACTTCGGATGCCGGGTGTCATGCATGTGGTTGAGCAGTGTTTTGTGGATGGGAATCTTGTGCCCGGAAGTGTTTGTGAGGCGGCAGACATCAAGACAACAAAGACGTTGTTTGCGGCGAACATGGGCAATGGGACGCTGTCTTATATTCCTTTCAATGATCGGCGCAAGACGTTTAAGGTCGTTGACATTTCGCTGTCTACGCCCGGGGTGACTTCGATTTCAGTCGGTGAGCGTCCGCAGTCTCTGGCGGGGGATGCCCTGGGTGCGCTGGTCGTATTGACGAGTTCTATCCACAATGATGTGTCGGTTGTTTCGACCGTTGGCAGACGTGAAATTGCGTATCAGTCGCTGGACAGACCGCCGCGTTTGATTACTTACTACGCGGAAGAGGATGCATTTTATGTCATTTTTCTCGATGGTGTGCTTCGCCGGCTGAGTCTGACAACAGATTGTATCGATGAAATCGGAAAACTGCCTGCCACCTGTGAGATTACGAAGGATAACCTCACCATTGAGTGGTCGGAGGTGACGACGCTGGATGGGATTGTGGCTTCGTTTGTGGTGCATCCGCAGAATCCGTCATTAGGTTATGTTTCTTATTCGAACCGGCGCTATGTGACGGTTTTGGGGTTTGAAAGCGATCAGGGTGCATGTTTGGATGGATCCACAGGCTATCCATGCGAAATTGCGCGTCTTGGTGCCGGTTTTGGGTGTGCGGATGGCATCGACAACAATGGCAATGGTCTGATCGATGCACAGGATCCTTCCTGTTTGTATCCCTGGAATCGTGAGGGGGCGGATGGCGCAGGGTGGCTTTGTGACGATGACATAAACGGGGGCGTCGATTGTGGTGACGGACTGGATTGGGGCGAGAGCGGCATGGTGTCATCGGGACGCGGCGCGCTTGGGATCGACCCGAAGGGACGTTGGCTGTATGTTCTTGACCCCGTCGACTCACAGCTTATTGTCATCGATCTGGCAACGGGACAGACGATAGACCGTTCCAGCGACTACCCGCGCCATCAGGTGGTGGGCATTCCGGTATCACGCGTGGCTTTGGATGTCGTTGGCGATATTCGGACATCGGTTGTCTATAACAGGGGGGGGCAGAGGGTTGAGGCTGAGATGGCCGTAGCCTATGTGTCTTCGTCCTCGGGGACTGTTTTGGAGTATCTGATCCATCAGACGCTGACCCATACGGATCAGGGCGTTTTTGTCAACAGCGTGTCGGAGCTTGCTCTGCGTCCTACGGATACCAATGATAATGCTTCTTATGTTGGGAGCGTACGTTGTGTTGGCCGTATTTGCGGCGAGGCAGATGTGCCGAGGGTGGTGCTTCGCATGCGCCCTGCGGTGGCATATTTTGCAGATGCCAAAGTGTTGAGCGATATCAATCCGGCGACAGGAGAGCCGCACATGGTCGTTTATGACACGATCATTGCTTCGGAAACGTGGCGTGTTGCCTATGAGGGGACACTTGAGAGGACGACGCGTTCGGATGGGTACTTTTCTGCGGATGGTGTGTTTCGTGCGTCAGGGGATTTTTGCCTGATTGGCGCGAAACCTGGTGATCACCTGTCTCTGTTGAGTCACAAGGGGCTGCGTACGGACTTGGAAGAGTGCGCGGACCTGGCAAGGCAGCGGCTTGAGTGGAGAATTGCGGAAACGTGGCAGGATCGCCTGGTGTTGGTGCCCACGGGCAATGAGGGTGATA
>WQTY01000378.1 GCA_009786045.1 Pseudomonadota bacterium
ATTCCTGCAAAATGCCGCCACCGCCTTCGCCGCCATCCGAAAACCCGGCGACCTCCCCACCGTCATGGTCACCGGCGAAATCTACGTCCGATGCGACCCCTTCTCAAACGACTTCGTCATCGACCGGCTCCAGGAAAAAGGCATACGCGTCAAACTCACGCCTTTCTATGAATGGCTCGACTACCAGGAATACATCAACACACAGGTCGGCGTTAAACACACATGGGCATCCTGGTTCTCCGCCAAAATACAAACCCACATCCTCTCCCTCCTCTACCGCACCTGCGCCAAAATCATGCAATGGCCAAAACTCGCCCGCGCCAAAGACTTCCTCGATGAAGCCGAACACCTCGTCCGATACCAGCTCGAAGGCGAAGCCGGCCTCACCCTCGGCGGCCCCCTGCACGAATGGAAACTCCACGAAATCGACGCCGTCCTCTCCGTCGGACCCCACGAATGCATGCCAAGCAAAATCGCCGAAGCACAATTCTTCCACGTCGCCGAAAACGACGGCCTCTACTCACTCACACTCCAGCTCAACGGCGATCCCGTCGACCCCGTCCTGATCGAAAACTTCGCCTACGAAGTCCGCGAACGCTTCAACGACCGCAACAAACGCCGAAACCTGCACCCCGCACACAAACCCACCCGGGCCGAGCTCTCAAAAACCTTCCTCAAAGACCTCATACGCGGCATCCCCGTCAGATAAATTTGAAAGCTCGCCGCATGCTAACGCATACGGCCGAGCCACGCGGCTATGGGCGAACAATCGCCCATACGCCGCGCACGCGGGCTATGCGCACAGCGCATACGCCCGCGTTGCCTGAATGCCTTTTGAATGCCTCCGGCAACACGCCCCATCCAGTCGCATTTAATACACATCATTATCGCACACGTGATATCATGTTCGTCAAACTCTCTCAGGAGGAGGCATACATATGAGAGCAGGCGCGTTGTTGGTCACATTGATTCTTTTAAGCACAGCCATCGGCTGCAGCTCACGTTCCAAACCAAGTCCCGCCCACGAGTCACAGCCAGCCCACGAGTCACAGACAACCACCTGTGACTCAGACGCTTGCGAAAGTGCGGACACAGCCCACGAGTCACAGACAACCACTTGTGACTCAGACGCTTGCGAAAATGCGGATACAACTGAGCCACAGCCAGCCCACGAGTCACAGACAACCACCTGTGACTCAGATGCCTGTGAGAATGCAGACATGCCTGAGCCATGGACTGGAAATTCAATCCTGATCTATGACAACACCATCATGGGTGAAATAAAGGACTTCCAGTTTGTTCCAATTAACTTAAAGAGATTTTCCGTCAATGCAACAGTCAAAACTGAAAACGGAGTCATCAGAATTAAGCGCAATGATTTAAAACCCCTGATGAAGTGGAGAGTTTTTCCTTCGTACTTAGAGGATATAGATGATGAAAATATAGATATTGATGACATGCTATCCGTTAAGGTAACTTCGGATTATTTAAAAGCGGGTCAGGAACTTCATTTCTATAAAATTCCGTCAGGTGAATACATGGGTCTGGGAAAAGTGAGCAGCTTGGAATACTTTGCAAACTGTGATTCTATTGATCTTTATAGAATAAGTTTTGCTCCCATCGACTTTTCAAGCACTGATAAAAGCTTCATTGCCCTGGATGGCCGTATCAACATGAATCCACGTGACATCAAAAAAAGTGTCAAACATGAAAAGATCAACGATGAAGAGAGCGGAGTGGAAAGCATCGAAAGAACCTTTCTTACCGCAGACATCGACAATGATGGCATCGAAGAACGTATCGTTTGGACGGCTGTATGGGGAGAAGATTGCAGTGGCTATAGTGCTCAAGAGTCAGACGAAGGAAGTCTCTATGGGGGCTGCCATCAATTGAGGGTAGAGCGCGGGGATGATGTTATTTTCACTCTGACTTCCGATGACATCAGTCGTATTTTGGGTGGTGATTGGTCTTATATTAACGATATTCACTTATTAGATATTAACGGAGACGGTATCTATGAATTAATTTTGGAATGGGCAGTAAGAGAGATCTTCCCAAGCAGTGGGGTGAGCGTTCTTCAATGGAAGGATGGGAAATTTCATAAAACTGGCGTCGACTACAGTTGTATCGCGGGTGCTGATTAATTGAGAGCAGAGCGCAGGAATGATGTTATTGATGCTCTGACTTCCAAAGAGAAAACCTGTCTTGCCAGACATTAAGACGTTTGGAGTGGAATGGCAGCGCATTGCGCTTTTGCGCAAACTCGCTGCCATTCATACCATTCCTGATCATACCCTTTCTAAATCCAGTGCAAACTGTTGGTGCAATCTTTAGAAGGGCTATAAAAGATTAAGCCAGCAAACAGTTTACTGTTGTGCGCAAGCGATTGGATCATCTCCACAGCATTCCATGACAGCTTCAGCAACCTCACCAGCACACTCCATGGCATTCGCTGCATTCGTACAGAACGTCGCGAGTGCCTCTGCGCTGCACTTGCTAATGCCAAGCTCTTTGCACATGCATTTATGTGCCTCAAGCAAGATTTTATCATCATCCGAGCAGGCAAACCCGGCACCGGCACAAATTTTTATGAGAACGGAGTCCAAAAGACAGGCATAAGCACCACTGTCTGAGACGTATCGTGTAGCTTACAGAGCCGAATAGCAACTCACTTTTGCATCAAATGCCTGAGCGCCAAAGCAAGCTGTGCTGGACAGCTCGTTTGCCGATGACCGCAGCAAATCCCCTCCAAACGGGCGATGACCTCTTTGACAGGCATCCCGGCAACCAGCGCTGCCAGCCCTTTGCTGTTGCCATTGCACCCGCCGGTCACTTTCAGCGATTTCACATGGCCATCCTCTACTTCGAGGCTCATGTGCCGGGCACACACGCCCTGTGGAACATACTCAAACTTCATCGCAGGTTCTCCTAAATAACAAGGGCAGACACGTGGGTCTGCCCCTGCACAAATTCTGTTCTAATACTATTTCTAAATCAAACGTTGACAGTTGCTAAAACCACCCCGCCCTTCGGGCACCCCTCCAATGGAGGGGAATTTAGAACGGAACCCAACATCGAAGGGCAGCCACAGGGGGCTGCCCCTACCAATGAAACCAACAAACCCCACAAAAAAACCTGTAGGGGCGACCTGTGGTCGCCCGCGC
>WQTY01000379.1 GCA_009786045.1 Pseudomonadota bacterium
ATGTTTGCACCGCCGCCCATCTTCGACAGGATGCGGTGCAGATGGGGGCTGACGTCGCCATCCTGACCCACCAGACATGCCGGTGACGTCGTCAGGCGCGATGACAGGCGCACGCTTTCGATATCGCTCGACAGCGCCTCGCGGAGCTTCGTCATCAGCGCGTCATAATCCTTCTCCTGCACTTCGAGCTTTTCGCGTTTGGCTTTCTTTTCTTCGTCTGTGCCAAGTTCGACTTCGCCGCGGCCGATGAAGACGATCTTCTTGCCATCGAACTCGGGTACCTGCGAGAAGAGGATCTCGTCGTAGGCATCGATCAGATAGAGCACTTCGTAGCCTTTTTGAGCAAAGGCCTCAAGGTGGGGGCTGTTTCGGACGATTTCGAGCGATTCACCGGCAATGGCATAGATGGCATCCTGCTCGGCCGGCATGCGCTGTACATAGGCCTCGAAGCTTGTCATTGACGCTTTGGTTTTGGCTTTATCGTCGGCGCTGCTTTCGGCAGAAGCCCCGGCATCTTCGGCAACCGTAAATGTCGACACGAAGCGCAGGAGCTTCATGAGGCGATCTTTGTTGTCATAGTCGCTGGCCGCGCCTTCCTTAATGAGGCGCTGGTAGTTTTTCCAAAATTTGGCGAACTTCTCTTCGTCTGTTTTGGCCAGATTTTCGAGCGCATCCAGGATTTTCTTTGTGACGTGTTTTCGGATCGTCGTGATGCTGCGATCTTTTTGGAGAATTTCGCGCGAGAGGTTCAGATTGAGATCGGGGGAATCGACCACGCCCTTGACGAATCGGAGGTAGTCAGGGAGGAGCTCGGCGCACTGTTCCATGATGAGTACGTGCTGTGCATGCAGACGCAGGCCGAACTTGGCATCGCGGTAGTTCATATCGTAGGGTGCATTGGCCGGAATGAACAGAAGGCCACGGTATTCTATCGTGCCTTCCGCCTTGACGGGGACGCGCAGGAGGGGCTCGGACCAGTCGTAGGTGATGTGTTTGTAGAAATCGTTGTATTCCTTGTCATCAACCTCGCCCGGATCCTTAAGCCAGATGGCTTTCATCGAGTTGGCCTGCTCCCAGACGAGCTCCTTGATGACTTCGTTTGTTTCGGATTCCGCTTCGTCCTTGTCATCGTCGGTTTTGGTTTGCTCACGCTCGCACTGCACCATAACTGGATACTGGATAAAGTCGCTGTACTTCTTGATGGTGCTTTTGATGACGTATTCGTCGGTGAAATCGGCGAGGTTGTTGTCGTCGTCTTCGGGACGAAGGTGCAGGACGATTTGGGTGCCTGCACTGTCTTTTTTGGCCTCATCAATGGTGAAGCTTCCGTCGCCGGACGACTCGAAGCGCCAGGCTTTATCCTGGCCGATTTTGCGCGTGGTGACCGTGACATGGTCGGCCACAATGAAGGAGGAGTAAAACCCGACGCCGAACTGCCCAATGAGGGAGTTGGCCTGATCCTGGGTTTGGGCTTCTTTGAGTTTGGCGACGAAGGCTTTTGTGCCGGAGTGGGCGATGGTGCCCAGGTTCTGGATGAGGTCTTCCCGCGTCATGCCGTCGCCGTTGTCTTCGATTGTCAGCGTGCGTGCTGCCGTATCGGCATGGATTTGTATCTGCAGCGTGACGCCTTCTTCGAGTTTTTCAGGGTCTGTCAACGATTCGAAGCGTCGCCTGTCGAGGGCGTCGGAGGCGTTGGAAACGAGTTCACGCAAAAAGACGTCCTTGCTCGAATAGAGCGAGTGCGCCATCAGTTGAAGCAATTCTTTGGTTTCGGAGCGGAATTCAAAACGTTCTTGACTCATAATGACGTACCTCAATGCTATATCATCGCGATTGGTGTGTAGCCTCCGCAGTGTTCGGGGCCACTGAACAACGGGCTACCAGACTAAGCACGTCACTTCGGCGGGCAAGGGGTATTTCATTTCCATGCAACTCTATTCGACAACACGCGACTCGCTTTGGCATTTATTGGGAGAACTGCCGGCGCGGCTGGTTCCTGCCGCGTCGCCCTTTGCGCTGGATTGCTGCCATGGTGAGGGGATGTGGTGGCAGTCGGTGCTTGATTTTGGCCCATACTGGGAAACCTGTGTCATTGAAGCCCATGCACGCAGCTCGCAGTTTGACCGGCTCATTCGAGCAACCGGATTGGATGGCGGTGTGGTGGCTTTGGCGCGCCTTGGCGATGGCTTTTATGGTCAGAATGGGCGTTGCTGGGAAACGCTGGATGGGAACCTCTTTTTCTGTGCTTCCATGCCGGTTGCCTGCGGTGCCGGCATGGAATTGTTGCGTTTTGTGCCATGTCTGGCGGTATGTGATGCCATCATGGCTGTGGTGCCACAGGCAAATCCGGGCACCAAATGGGTGAACGATGTGTTTTGCCTTGATGCCAAGCTGGCGGGTTGTCTTTCGAGTTTGCGGGCATGCCGGGAAGGCATGCGTTTTGTGGTTGGGATTGGCCTGAATATCGTTCGGGCGCCGGTGCTGGGTTCGGAGGCGCCGGCTACGGCTTGTCTGGCGGCTTTCGATGGTCTTTGGAGGCACGATTCGGCGCGCTGTGCGGCCATCGTCCGGGCGCTGTGCGGTGCGCTCGAAAATTGGCTTGTTCAATGGCGGCGCGACCCAGAGGCAATATGGCGCGGCTATCTCGAACGGCAATGCTGCCTCAACCGCGAGGTTCGTCTTCAGAGCGATGTGCCGCCCCACGATGTACTGGCGCAAGGGGTGCTTCGCCATATCGACCGCGATTTTCGGCTTTGGGTCGATGGCAAAGCCTATGCCAATGCTCGCTGCTGCTTCTCTCGGGAGGCTAGTTTCCCCTAGGGTGGCAATTCCCACAAACGTTAACTTTTGCGAGATAATCCCTTGTTAATTTGAGTCTGAGAGCGCACAAATTGAGCTTGAGCTTGAGCTTGAGCTTGAGCTTGAGCTTGAGCTTGAGCTTGAGCTTGAGCTTGAGCTTGAGCTCATAGCTCATAGCTAGTAGCTAATAGTTGAGAATCTGATTTATGTTTGTGGGGGCAGCGCCCCCTGCGCCGCTATCGCACTCGCCTTATCACTGACGGCCTGTCGGCGAGCGCGATACGCGTCTACCCCCTCTGCGGGGCCTCAGTCGCCGGCCCCGCAACGCCCCG
>WQTY01000380.1 GCA_009786045.1 Pseudomonadota bacterium
AGAAAGCTTTTGTAACTCATAACAATTTCCTCCATACCTTCTGCTATCACCAAGTGATATTAGTGTATGATAACGTTTCCTGGGAACGGATGATCAAAGGAAATATAGTCGTAATTGTCTGGTGTCTCCACTGGAATGTGAGATGTCACGCCTGCATTGCGTGCCTGTGTCCAAGCAGAAGACAGACTCGTGTTGGGTGCACCAGGGCTCGGATCCTTCTTGTGATTCGCGTTGTAACAGAAGTTATTCTGTGCCACAGCGCGTGGCTCTGCCATAATGCTGTGTCCACAAAGATAACGCATTGTTCCATTGTTGACCTGATACTCGTCTCTAAGACAAAAATACTTGTGACCAAACTCGTGCGAAAGCTCTCTAAAAGCTGGTGAAGGCCTGTTCCAGCAATTCGAATACATACGTATATAACCCGAAGAATTACAAACCTGAGCATCGGCACAAATCGGCGCTCCATTTACCGACCCTCCATTTTGGCTTAAAAAACAGATGTTGCACGCAGCGCCGCCACAGTTCGAGCATGAGTTGCTGTTATATAGATGGATGCCTGAGATGAGGACGCTCCCTTCGGTCGCGCCATAAAAATGGCGGGCGCCTTCTCGAAGGATTGTGGCAAAATGCGTCATTTGTGCAGAGTTCGCATTAAAGTTCGTACCGGCACGAAGAATCAGGTACCGACTCGGGTAATGCGACTGTTTTACCAGATTAAACGTTCCAGAGCCTGAGAAGGCATGAACGACCACGAACCAGGCGGAGCTACAGTTTCCGGTGGGGATAGCAAGGAACTCATGCGAACCTGCTCTGGCTCCTCGGAAGTCGTAACTGGTGGGGGTGGGCCGGGAGCCACACTTGATATAGACATCAAAATCATTGCCACTGCTTGCATTTGACCAGAGTACGAACTGTTCGAGCTGCCCTCCTGCAGTGCCTACGATAAAATCTACGACGTCGTTTTTTCCAAGCAAAAAGCCACTGTACCGAACAAAAGGCCACATGACGATCGGAACCCACCCACCGGAGCCGCAACACACGCGTGCTTTTGTTGACAAAAAACCTCTGCGGGTGATCGAATGATCAGATTGAAATCGAAACTCAACGCTATCCGTTTGAAGGGTTCCGACTAAGGGAATGTCGAGCCAGCGTGGCATAGTGGGTGTTCCGGTTAGGGCATCCCAAATGATGCCATTTCTTTTGCAGTAGAAATAGTCATAGTACATTTCAGTGTTGAACGATTCGAACCAGAAACCAACCTGCTTGATGTAGCTGTTGCCCGCGATATAGCGACCATGCTGCAAGTGGTTGATGTAGTGCGGACAAGTCGAAGCAGTACAGTTTGGATCAAGTGGCAAGTCTGGGAACATACTTGTCCCAACCTGAAACCGCCAATCGGGTATTTCCGTCCACGTGGGGCACTGTGGGCACATAAAGGGCGTAAAAGAAACCTGTGCTTGCGATTCCTTTGTGCTGCCGACCAGCACGAACACTGTCACGATGGCACTCAGTATGCAGCACCCAATAACACGAAATAGTCGATTTGCGTTCATGCGGTTCTCCCTATGCTCATGGTCAAATTTGCTTAACTTTAAAACCACCCCGTCGCCTTCGGCGCCACCCCTCCAAAGGAGGGGAATTGAAGCCATCCTCGCCCAGAAAACCACCCCGACGCTCTGCGCCACCCCTCCAAAGGAGGGGAATTTAAAGTGCCCCTCCATCCAGTGTTATGCTGATGTGCTTCGTGTTATCTCTGACTTAGATATGGCATCACTCAGCGGCTGATCCTCGATAAAGCCTGCAATCCGTCCCCCACGCTTCGAGTTCGTCGACGCGGAAGTGATGGATGAGCGGGCCCTGGATGGGGCCGCCGAGCGCGACCAGGCTTTCGGCGAGTTCGATGGTGATTTTGTCCTGGCCGGACACGGGGGCACAGCGCAAAAACAGCCTGTGGTAGCTTGGCACATGGCCTTTTTCGGCGGGGCCCAGATCCTCTGGCGTGACATTTTGGCAGGCCAAGTCGAAACCCTGCGAGGTGATTTTGATAAACTTGTCCAGGCACCCGCTCAGTATCATGCGCCCCTCGAACTCAAGGATTATCCTGGACACCTTTTCGTCCGATTTGCCCGAGCACACCTGCACACCCCAGAGCATGGGCCAGTCACCCTTCCTGAAGCGAACCCAGCGCGAGCCATCGTCTGAGCGCAAATAATCCGTGTAGGGACGTTCGATGAAACCTTCGGGGATGTGACCTAAACCCAACCAGTGCCAGCCATCCTTGAGTGGTTCCTCTGGAACCACACGAACCTCGCCACGAATATCTGTCCCGCTCCACGCTGGCCGAACTTCGGTTCGAAAAGGCAGCGGCGTCGATTTTGCGTCAGTCAGGCGAACCGCTTCTTTAAGGGCGTGAACGAGCGAGTCATCTGCCAGCGGTTCGTGGCTGGACACACCGAGACTGAGCGTGAAAAAATCTTCTCTCAAAGACGTCGCCAAATCGCCGGGCATAAAAAAGAAGGTGGGCGAGAGCGCTTCGAGGGCTGGATCATAGGGCCACCTGCCAATTTGCTCATCGACAGTGAGTGGCTCACCCTGACTGATTTTGCATTCACCGTCACCAGTCCTGGCTTTTTTGGCTTCGTCTGCTTCGCGCTCAGAAATGGCCAATCCTATTTCGCCTTTGTCGGATTTGGCCTCACAACCCCATGCAGCGAGAGCAATCATCGCTAATATCGAAAAAGTTTTTGAGCAGCGCTTCATGATGGAGCCTCCAGGAAAATTCGTAAAATTTATCCGACACTATTCCTTTTTTAACTTTAATCCTTCTCGCGCGCATCTGTAAACAAAATTCGACGGCAATCACAAAACCACCCAACCCTTCGGGCCCCCTCCTGGGAGGGGAATTTGGGTACGTGGCCCACCGGCTATTTGGCAAATAGGCGGAACCCGGCATAGAAGGGCAGACACGCAGGTCTGCCCCTACAGATCCCACGTGAAACCGGCGACCAACAATTGGCAATGTGTCCCCGCGTTGCCGCGACGATTCCGTAGGGGCGAACCTGTGTGTTCGCCCTTGCCGCTGAGCAGAACAAACCTGTAGGGGCGACCGTCCCGGTCGCCC
>WQTY01000381.1 GCA_009786045.1 Pseudomonadota bacterium
ATTTGCCAAAACGCTTGCCACCCTCCTGGCAAGCGGCGTCCCCCTCCTGAAGGCACTCGATATCCTCAAGTCTATCCTGGGGAACGAAGTCCTGGCCAAGGTCATCGAAAAGGCACACGAGAGCATCCGGGAAGGCGAAACCCTCGCTGCCCCGCTGAAGCGATCGGGCGAGTTTCCGCCGCTCATGACCAACATGATCGCCAGCGGTGAGCGCGCAGGTCAGCTCGAACCCATGCTCAACAGCGTCGCCGTCGAATTCGAAAAACAAGTCAACGTACGTGTCGATGCCATGACCGCCATGCTCGAACCCCTCATGATTGTCGTCATGGGCGGCACCATCGGTTTTGTTGTCTTCGCCATCCTGTTGCCTATCATGCAGCTTAGCGACGGGTTCGGATAAAACCCCATTTTCCGCCCCCCCACTGCAATCTTTTCAAATTCATTATCACCTTCGGATTATCTTGAGCTCTGGCAACTGTTTTGCCTATATTGAACAGCCGCTTGCCGGTCACTGCTTCGGTACTTTCATCATTGATCACTTCGTTTTAACCCCAGCCACACATAAGGAGATACCATGTTGCTACACCAACGACTCGCCGCCTTACGCTCACACCTCGCCAAAGCCCGCTCCTGTGCACGCAAGGGCATGACCCTCATCGAAATCATGATCGTCGTCACCCTCATGGTTGCCATCATGGGGCTCATCGGCTGGAACGTTCTTGGTATGGCTGACAATGCCAACGATGGTCTTGCCGAAACCCAGCTCAAGGCACTCAAAGGCAACATTGAGTACTACCGCCTCACCTATAAGAAGCTCCCGGAAAAACTTGAAGATCTCGTCAACCCGCCTGGGAATAAAAGCATCATTGATGAATTGCCGACAGATCCCTGGGGCAACCCCTACCTCTATGAAAAGGCCGGCAACAAGGTAAAAATATACTCCATGGGCAGAGACGGCCTCCAAAACACAGAAGACGACATTGTCGTGAGCTTCTAGCCATCAGAGGGCGCCATTTTTTCGGGCAATGTGGGGGGCAGCGCCCCCTACGCGGCTATGCGCGCACCCACACACAAAAAAGGCGAGGCGTATCTGCCAAAGGCAGATAGCCGCGCCCGGCCGCGTATTGCCCGCACGGGCAATAGCGGTCGCACAAAAAAAATCAGGCTTTCTTTGTAAGCGGCTCGGTGTATTTGTCGAGCTCTTCTTCGATTTTGCCCTTAAACGGCGAGGTCAGCAACCCAAGATCAATGAGAATCTTGACATTTGTTGCTGAAATATCAAATTTGCCCGAAAAACCCTTTCCGTTGACATCAGCCACGGTATGATCGTCATTCCACTTGATGTCTTTAATGAGCGACCCGAACTTCTCATGCACCTTGTTGACGATGTCGCTGGCCGCGGCCTTGGCATCCTCAAGGGAAAGGCTGTGTTGAATGTCTCGTTCGATCTTTGCCATGCTTTTATCCTTTCTGCAAAGGTATGCTTTAAATGTGTGCCATACGCTTTGCCTGATGCAAAGCGCAGCGCCCGGGGAAAACGCTAATTATCAATTTAGTCCATATTTTCCAAGCATATTTACGAACTGCGCGCGCGGAATATGCAGATGCTCAATGGCCTGATCGATGTTGTGTTCATATTTCGCAAGCAATTGCCGCAGCATTCTGAACTCGATCTCATCAAACGTGCCTTCCAGAAGGCTCGCCTCATCGGATGCCTTCCACGCCATCGCCTGCTCCAGCCCCTCGATTCGGCGCATCAGCGTTTCGATCTGCACCTGCTGTGCCTCGTTGAGCGCCTGCATGAGCTGAACCTGCTCACGATAGACTTCGGATTCGCGCATGGCAGCATGCCGCGTCTCCACCTCAGAAGCTCCCCGTGAATCGAAGTCACGCCCCAGGTCGGACAACAAAAGGCTGCTCTCCTGAGCACGCATCACGCCGCGCTCAATAACCACCCGAAGCTCGACAAAGTTTCCGGGCCAGGCATAGGCACGAAGCGCCTCTTTGGCCTGCGCATCAATGCTCGTAATCGACTTGCTGCAGCGCATCGCCTGCTTGTGCATGAAGAATTCGTCCACAACAAACGCTTCATCGTACTGTGTTCGAAGAGGCGCAACAACCACAAACCCGGCGCCGCAATGCTCCGCAAACTCAAGATACTGTGCTGGCAACGCATCATGGCGGCAGGACTCTGAAACATCCGATGAAACAGATGCCGTCATATAAAGGTCGACTGCTTCAGACTCAGGCAGACTCTCGATCGCATCCAGCACATCGTCAAGCAGCGACAAGGGAAGCTTATCGGCATTCTTGATCAAAAGCCCGCCCCCGGCAGCACCGCGGATGATCCCTGCATTGTCGTCATCACCAAAGATATCCAGCGCAAAGATCGACTCCGGCACTTCGGCAGCATCAATGGTGAGGAACGGCCCCTGACTGCGAGACTGGTGGCTTGCCAGTGCCAGCAAGTGCTTGCCGGTACCGGTTTCGCCCAGGATCAGCACCGGCGTCTCCAGTGCGTTAAGGGCATCAAGTGCTTCCGACTGCGCCTTTGTGAGCTCAATCTCAAAAAGTGCAAAAGCGCGCATCTGCTGACTGTAGAGTGTCTGAACCTGACTGCGCAGAAAAGACACCTCTTCCTCATATTCTTTGGTCTCGCAATCATCAATGCCAATCTCAGGATTATCGACCACGATCTCATCCGAGACATCGCCACGTGTTTCGTCCTCATCATCAATGAGCCCATGCGGCAGTTCACCAGCCCCCATGGGGAGCGTGGGATGACGCAATGCCCGCGCAAACGACGCCGTCGCATGTATCCCAACAAGCGCATCCAGGTCTGCTCCAAGATACTCAAGACTCATCTCGCTCGACAGGTAAACGATGGCCAGCGCACCCTCTAACAACTGTTCAGTGACTTCGCCCATTGCCAGACGCTGCGACAAACTCGGCCCATCAGGCAACGCACCTGCCTGGGTTGGCTCTGTGCGCGTACTGACCAGGAGCACGACATTCGTCAGCGCCCCACCGACGTGCTCCGCAATCGGCAGTGCCATCACAATCCCAAGCCGCTCGGCAATGCCAGAGACCGGATCCTGATTGCGCCCATCCTGCCCCCCCCCC
>WQTY01000382.1 GCA_009786045.1 Pseudomonadota bacterium
GACTGCGAGGCGAGTGCGATACGCGGCTACCCCCTATGCGGGGCCTCAGTCGCCGGCCCCGCAACGCCCCGCTCGGGTTTTTTGTGGGGGAACTCGTTCCCCCACACCCCCTGCAATGCTTCGCATTGCTCGTGAGTGAAGCGACAGACTGTATTGTTTGTCCACGGTCCATGCATTGCAGGCAAAGGATAGATAAATGCTCTGAACACACTTGCAGCCTTGAGGCAAAGGGAACATAGCAACTTGTGCTGAGGATGTTTTAGGTTCAGGCTGGTTCCCTGAAAGGAGAAGTGGCACGCAATGCCGAAAGCCAAAAGGGCCGGGATGATTGATGCACATCGTATAACCCAATCATCTGCCTTCCCATTCATGTACAAAAGGCCTACAATTCTGCCGCTGTTCGGAATAGCAGGCACGAGATCCGGTGTTTAGGACTCACATGTGCCGTTGATGACTTTTTCAAACTCATTTCCCGGAAGCCTGGCATGAATCGTCTTTTCCTGATCGTCACCAATCCCGTTTTGCGCGCCGTCATGCTTGCACTGACGGGCGGGTTTCTGGTGTTTTTCCTGTGCATCCATATTACCGGAAACTATCTCTTTTTTGGCGGCGCAGAAATTTACAACGCCTATTCGAGTTTTCTTCTGGGCTTGCCCGTCATTTATGCCATTGAGGCCGTCCTCGTGACCTGCATTCTTTACCATGCCATTGTGGGATTGTGGCAGAAGCTTCGCAGGAGCCGGGCGCGCGGATACAGCGTACAGCGCAATGCGCCGGGTTCTCGACGCAACCTGGCGGCTCGCTATGCGCACATCAGCGGCATTGTCATTGCTGTTTTTTTGGTCATACATGTCGCGACGATGAAATTTGGCGAGCCTGGTATTCCGGGGCCGGAGCGGGACATGTGGGGGTATACGCTGGTGATGTTCAGCCGCGGCTGGGTGGTGGCATTGTACGTGTTGGCGCTGACCGTGGTGGGTCTGCATCTTTTTCATGGCCTGGGCACGCTGTATGAATCGCTTGGGATTGCGCATCGAACCTGGCTGCGCCGCACAGGGCAGGGTGTTGCGATAATGTTGGGCATTGCCTATGTGGCCTTCCCCGTCCTTGTCTATGTTTTCGGAGGTTCGCTATGAACGCAGCCCAGGCTTCATCCGCCAGGCTGGATGCGCGTTATTCGCAGTCTACGCCGATTGAGTCATTGTGGGCGCGCACCTGCGACGAACTCCTCTTAATCAGTCCGAACAACCGCCAAAAGTTCAGCATCATCGTCGTGGGGACGGGTCTTGCGGGGGCTTCGGCCGCCGCAACGCTGGCGCAGCAGGGCTATCGCGTCAAGGCCTTTACGACGCTCGATTCTCCGCGGCGCGCACATTCGATCTCAGCCCAGGGCGGCATCAACGCTGCCAAGAACTACCAAAACGATGGCGATTCTGTCTTTCGCCTCTTCCAGGACACGCTCAAGGGGGGAGATTTCAGGGCGCGCGAAGCCAACGTTTATCGCCTGGCCCAGCTCTCCGGCTCACTCATCGACCTGTGTGTGGCCCAGGGCGTGCCCTTTGCGCGCGACTATGCGGGCTATCTCGACAATCGCTCCTTTGGGGGCGTTCAGGTGTCCCGCACCTTCTATGCGAAGGGGCAGACCGGGCAGCAGCTTTTGCTGGGGGCCTATGGTGCGCTTCTGTGCGCAGCCGACCGTAACGGACTCGAAATCGTGACGCGCCGTGAGATGCTGGACCTTGTCGTGATCGACGGACGCGCGCGCGGCATCATCACGCGTCACACACTAACGGGCGAAATCGAAGCACATGCTGCCGACGCCGTGCTTTTATGTACGGGAGGATACGCCAACGTTTTCTACCTCTCGACCAATGCGCTTCATTGCAATGTCACGGCAGCCTGGTCCTGTTATAAACATGGCGCGGCCTTTGCCAACCCGTGTTTTACCCAAATCCACCCCACCTGTATTCCAAAGCATGGCGATGACCAGTCGAAACTGACGTTAATGAGCGAGAGCCTTCGAAACGATGGACGGATCTGGGTTCCAAAACAGCCGGAGGATCGTCCTGCACATGATATCCCCGAAGAGGCACGCGACTATTACCTTGAGCGGCTCTATCCTTCGTTCGGCAACCTCGTTCCGCGCGACATTGCCTCGCGGGCGGCCGAGCGCGTCTGCAGCGACGGCCGCGGCATCGGCCCGACCAGGCACGCCGTTTACCTCGACTTTGCCACGGCCATTGCCCGACAGGGACGCAGCAGAATCGAAGACAAGTACGGCAATCTCTTCGAAATGTACGAGCGCATCACTGCCGACGATCCCTACAAAACGCCCATGCGCATTTACCCGGCTGCCCACTACACGATGGGCGGTCTCTGGGTAGATTACCACCTCATGACGACGGTGCCGGGCCTCTTCTGCCTTGGGGAGGCGAATTTCAGCGATCACGGGGCCAACCGGCTGGGGGCTTCTGCGCTGATGCAGGGTCTGGCCGATGGCTATTTCGTTGCCCCCGCAACCGTTCCAAACTACCTGGCCGGGGCGCATCTGAAACCCGTCAACGAAACACACGATGCCTTCCAGTCAGCCAAAGCAAACCTCGGGGAACGCCTCCAGAGCCTCTGCCGGGGCGGCGGGCAATCCACGCCGATGTCGCTTCACAAAGCCCTTGGGCAGATCATGCGCGATCATGTCGGCATGAGCCGGCATGCCCAGGGACTCAAACAGGCACTGCACGATATCAACGGTGTCAAAACGCGTTTCGAGTCGGATCTCCTCCTGGGCGGCCAACCCGATGCATTCAATACTGAGCTCGAAAAAGCCATCCACCTGGCCGATTACCTCGAACTGGCCGCCCTCATGGCCAAAGATGCCCTGCACCGGGCCGAATCGTGCGGCGGCCACTTCCGAACCGAATTCCAGACCGAAACAGGCGAATGCCTGCGAAATGACAAAGACTTCGCACACGTCGCCGCATGGTACGATGGCCAGGACGAGCCCACCCTCGAACCGCTCACGTTCTCGCTGGCCAAGCCCATCGAACGGCATTACGAGTAGTTTTATTTTTTTCGTGGGGGAGTAGGGGCGGCCGTCCCGGTCGCCCGGCTCCCCCACACCCCC
>WQTY01000383.1 GCA_009786045.1 Pseudomonadota bacterium
TGTCCAGGCGGGAGAGGCGTGCATTCATGGCTTCGAGCCACTCGGCCTCGGGGCGTTCGCCGCACGATTGGCGTAGCAGCAGCAGGAAGTGCAGGGCGTCTTCGTCCTCACTGAAGGCCTGGGAACAGGCGATGATCTGGTAGAGGCTGCTGTGGTAGTCGAGACGCCGAAGGGTCTTTTCGATGTGTTCGCTTCGGCGCTCGCTGACCATATTGAGCAGTCCGCGGCCATTTCGAGCGCTCAGCTTCAGAAGTGTGCGCACATACTTGTGCGCAGAGGCGGGAGAGGCCCATCGTGAGGCGTCGACGGCTTCTCCTGTGAAGATGTTGATGTTCTGAGGCAGGAGGCAGAAGTCGAGCCCCAATGAAGCAATGCGCGAAGATTCGCAGGGCGTGAGTTTGAGTGCATCCAGGGCAGTCCTTAGTGTTTGCACAATCTCTTCGCGTGCCATGGGCGTTTCATCGCTGCTGCAGCGTACATACAGGTCAATCAGGGGATTGAGAATCCAGTGTCTCTGGCGTGAGATGAGGTAGCGCAGGACGAGACTGAGTGTTGGCTTATCCCATGGGACCTGCTCAGAGAGGTGTGCCTGCCATTGTCGCGCAAGCGCTGACAGAAAGGCAGGGGAGGTGTCCTCGTGCAGCAGGCCGATGGCTTTGACGGGCGATAGCTCGCCGTTCGTACTGACTGAGGCGAGCCAGGAGATGTTCGAGTTTTCAGCAAATGTGCTGGCCATCCAGGCCACAGAGCGCCGATAACAGGGCAGGCCGCCCATCAGTTGACCGATGGTTGAATACAGCGGCAATAAATCCGAGACCAGCCGTTGCACCGCGCTGTCACCATAGCGGCGGCGCATCGCCCGGGCTTCTTTGAGCCAGGCCAGGGGCGCAGATTCACAGGGCTTGCCTTTGTCTTCGTCTTCAAACGCCAGGAGGTGCCGTGCAAAATGGACGAACTTGGCAGCGTCGTGTTTTGTCATTTTCCAAAGGGCGCACAACTCGCTGATTTCGAGTATGGCCATGACAGGCATCGACAAGCCGCAGCTCCGCATAATGGTTGTGGCAACGGCATTGCCCATGCGGCGGGGACAGACGTGCATCAGGATCGCCTCTGCTTCCACTTCGAACAGCGGCATCCATGTGCGAAGTGCCTCTCCGGCAGACTCACCGCACCACCCCTCGGTTTCATGGTATGCAGATACCGAAAGCACATCTTCATGCAGGCGAAGCCGGGCGGCAAAACCGCGAAGGCCATCTATCGTCTGCTGCCGTGAAAGACCCGTATCGCCACAAAAATAGTCATAATGGTAGTAGTAGGTGCCATTTCGGGACACGTAGGCGTCCCCGCGAAACGTTGCACTGTTGTGGCACTCGGTAAAGTGGTTTTCGAAACAATCCGCCAGCCGGGAAGCCTCAAGCGCGATGTAGGCATGACACATTGCGCGATAGCGTGAGTCCCTGGTTCCAACCATCCGGGAAACAATCGAGTAAACCGAATCCCAGCGATTGATGACGTGTTCAATCAGCGATTGTTCAAAACAGTCAAATACTGAAAGCCAGCGAATTGGTCTGATGACCCGGGCTGCTTCTTCGACAATGGCACCAAGTGAGGGCGTGGAAGCCATCGACAGCGGCGCATGCGCACGACAAAACTTCTCAAATCCTGACCAGTTTGATGCCAGCAGTTTGCCTTCTGCAAGACAATCGCCAAGGGCTCGCTGAATAGCCGACGATACCTGCGAAACCTCAGCAGGGGTTTCCGCAGGGCACATGCGACGCATCCACTGCTTTGCTGCAAGACTTCTATCCACGACCAGGGCTCCAACGCGTCAGGGTGGCGAGGCTTCAGTTCGGTAAAACTAGACTGCGTAGGACTCTATCACACATTGTCTCCAGATCGGGATATATTTTCAGACATTTCGGCACCTCTTTTCGTGTATTCAATCAGGATGAAAACGACTGGAACGTTTTCAACTTAAGCTGTTGCGTTCCCTTTGTCCTGGTGCTGCAGACACATGTGGATTTGGTTACCCTTCGTCTGCAATGCAGTGTATGTGGCCACAAGTGAGGGCAGAACATCTCCTGCCCCACGTAAAAGCCGAACAGTGGATAGCCCATGGAAGAGGTTTGACGATTGCGGGATTGCTGTGCACACAGCATCTTAAGTCATGATACACAGATAGCGATCCTTATTTGCTTGCAGGGCGAGAAATGTCGCCACAAACGATAACGTTTTGCCCTTCACGAACATGTTCCCCCACGAAAAAAATGAGCCTGATGACAGAGAACACGACCATTGTTGCCATCGCGTCCGGTACGGCGCCTGCCGCCATTGGCGTCATTCGGATCAGCGGCCCGCAATCGCTGGCTGTCCTGCAGCGAATCATCGACAGGCCTGTGACGAAGCCGCGCCTGATGTATCATCGCCGAATCCTGGATCGGTCGGCTGAAGTCATCGACGATGTGATGGTTTGCACGTTCCGGGCGCCCAGCAGCTTTACGGGGGAGGACGCCGCCGAGATCTATGCCCACGGGGGAGGGGTGAACCTGTCGCGGGTCATGGATGCGGTGATCGATGCAGGCGCGGTCATGGCTGAGCCTGGGGAGTTCTCTTTGCGGGCTTTTCTCAACGGCAAAATCGATCTGACGCATGCAGAAGCCATCATGGGCATCATCCATGCGCAAAATGATCTGCAATGCCGCGAGGCGCAGCGACAGCTCTCGGGGTCGGTCTCCAGAACGGTCGAGGATCTCCGCCGGATGATTCTCGACCTGCGCTGTCTTGTCGAGGCGTCGATCGATTTTTCGAGCGAAGAGGAACTCGCCCCCTTCCCAACCGAAGCTCTGGCTCAGCAACTTGCCGTTTCACTCGACCAGCTCTCGCGCATGCGGCGAGCACATGAGCGGTATCGCCCCGGCGGGCATCGCGTGGTCTTTCTGGGCAAACCCAATGCAGGCAAGTCGAGCCTGTTTAACGCGCTTCTCGGCCACGAACGCGCCATTGTCACACCCATTGCGGGCACGACGACCGACACCCTCGAAGCCTCCGTCAGCTTTGCCGGCCGCACCTTCATGCTCGTCGATACCGCTGGCATCACTCAG
>WQTY01000384.1 GCA_009786045.1 Pseudomonadota bacterium
CTGTACATTGAGCTTTTGGCAGTCTCGCCATTGCATCCGAATGTGCCGGAAATCTATCGCAGGCTTTCGTTGGCATATGAGATGGCGAATCGCATGCCGGAGTCGGAGGCAGCGGCGCTTGAGGGGGTGAGGGCGTTGTTGCCGGATGGTGCGTGGGCGGCAGCCAACGCCGGCAATGGTGCTTTATTGGCGTCGGTGAGCAAGGCGAATGCTGCGTGGATTTATCAGCTTGCGATGCATGAGATTGTGGCGGGGAGTGAGGCAGCGAAGGAGGCGGATCGCCTGCAGCATTATGGTCGTGCAGAGCCGTTATTGTTGCTTTACCTGTCGCACTATCCCGAGGGGGATCGGTCTTTTGAGGCGGTCTTCAGCTATGCCTTTGTTTTGGATGAACAATCGGATGGGGCGCTTGAGGATTTGCGCAGGCGCGGGGGCAGAGGGTCAAACTCGGAGATTTCGGCGCTGCTGCCGAAGCTTCAGTCGGCGGCCGGGCAGTATCAGCGCATCATTGACTGGCCGGGGGTGAGCGATGAGGAGCGGCTGTCGCAGGTTCGCGTGGCGGCCAATCGGCAGGTGTTTGTGTATGGGAGTATTCTTGCGCTGAGCGATCCGTCATGGTCGGTGGTGAATTCGGCGAAGACGCAGGGTTTTGTGGAGGAGCGGCGCGGAAGCGCCGTTCAGCCGGCAGTGCTCTTGACGCAGGATGAGTCTGCGTTTGTTCGATCGGCCGAGCAGTATGCGTTGCGGTATCCGACGGACGAAGAGACGCCGGCATTTTTGTGGCGCGCGGCAGAGATATACCGCACAAGGTATCATTATGATCAGGCGGCGCAGCGATTCGATGCCATCATTTCGCATTTTCCTGAGCATCAGTATGCGGCGGTGTCGGTGGGTTCAATGTTTGAGCTTTATCACAAGGCGCAGAACTACGAAAAGATCGAGTACTGGGCGCTATGGCTTTTGGAGAGGGGGAACTTTAAGCACTACACGGCAAAGGAGCTTCAGGACGCGGCGGCATTTGCAATCGACAAACAGGGTGAGGGTTTGGCGGAACAGGAGGATTGGGCTGGCGCAAGTGCGGCAGTTCTTCGCATCGTGGCGCGTTTTCCTGAGCGTCAGGATTTAGCCGAGCAGGCGTACGTCCGAGCATTGAGTTATGACGAGTCGGGTGGGTTATATGCGCAGGCAATCGCCCACATTGAGGCGCTTGTTTTACTGGATCTCTCGCCCGGGCGCCGCGCGTGGGCGTCGTATTTGCTTGGTGAGCATGCGGTGAGGCTTGGTCGATTTGATGTCGCGGCGCGTGGGTTTGAATCGGCAGGCGCACTGTTTTTTGAGATTGAACGGTCGTCGCGGCCGTCGTCTGGTGCCGGTTCAAAGGTTGCTGCGAGGGGGGGAGGCACGAAGGATGTGAAATCGGCTGGTGGTGTGGATGAGCCCGGGCGCCTGATGGCGTCGCAGGCGTGCTTGTATGGGGCACAGATTTTGATGTCGCTTGGGGAATCAGAACGCGGGGTAGCATTGCTTGAGGGGTACATTTCTGCCAATGCGGATGGTTCCTACGATTTGTATCGCGAGGGAGGGGCATTTGTGCTCGTTCCCGGTGAGGAGAATGTATTGGTGCTGGATCGGCACGTGGCAGCGCTGATGATTGGTCAGCTGCTTTCGTCGGAGCCGGATCATGCTTCGGCGCGTTCTCGTCTGGCAGGAGCGTTTGAACAGCGCGGCGGGGACAGCACGGCGGGGATGCGTGAGATTGCGTTTACGCTCGCAGAGTATGCGACAGATGATGGCGTTTTGGATGAGGCTGAAGGGGTGCTTTCCTGGCTCAGGTCTGTTCAGGGGAACATGTCGAATGTCGAAAAAGCGCGTTTGGCGTATTTGTATGGACGATTGGAACAGGGGCGCTTTGAGGCTGTGCTGCTTGAGTTTCCGATTCGAACGCTTCGCAGGCGAATTGAGCAGAAGGCGGGCAAGCGCAGCGATGCGGAAAAGTACTACCGCGAGGCCATGGGGTATCGTCATGCCTATATTTCAACGGCGGCAGCGTATCAGCTGGCTCAGATGGCGCTCAGCTTCAGGGATGCCTTCCGGGCGCTCCCTCTTCCGCGTGAGCTGGAGGGTGATCCCGCAGCTCAGGAAGACTATGTCACCTGGCTTGAGGATGAGCTGATTTACCCGGCGGAGGACGCAGCAGCATCGCTGCTTGGTCTGGCACGGCAGATGTCGGTGGAGCTTGGGTCTTATACCGATTTTTCCCATCGGGCGGCGCAAACGCTTGCAGGTTTGCAACCGGATGTTTATCCTGTATCGCGTGCGTCCCATGCCTTAACATCTAAAGAAAAAAGGAGCGATAAAGATGAGTAATGACAATACTTTTGCGGATGTCATGGTGTTGAATCCACCAACGTTTGACGATACGCTGAAAGTGGGCGAGGCTATCGCGAAGCGTCGTTCGGTGCGAGCCTATGGTGGCCGTGATTTGTCGCTTCAGGAACTTTCGAATCTTTGCTATTTTTCGGCTGGCATCACGGAACCCACCCGTGGCCTTACTGCCAATCCGACGGCGAAGAATCTGCAGGAGATTGACCTCTACGTGGTGACGGCCGATGGCGCTTTTCGTTACGATGTTTCCGGACATGCGCTTCATGTGATTGAACGCGGTGATTTTCGAGCAGAGACGGGTTTGCAGAAATTCGCCGCGGATGCATCGGTGAATTTTATCTACGTGTGCAATGCCCGGAAGGCCGCGAAGTATGGGGATGAGGCTCACGAGAAGTTTATTGTGGCCGTGGATGCGGGTATTATCTCTGCGCAGGCCTGTTTGTATGCGGGATCGATAGGTCTCAATTCTGTCATTCGGGGTTGGATCGACAGGGAGCTTCTCGCAAAGCGGCTTCGTTTGTCGAACGGTGATGAGGCGCTTCTTGCCGTATCCATGGGGTAATGGCTTTGTGTTGGCCAGGTTTGTGGCCAGGACCGAATGCATTTTTAGCGGGGGCAGCCGCCCCCTGCGCCGCTATCGCACTCGCCTTATCACTGACGGCAGGGTCGCGGCGTCGAAATGGTGCAGATTCCAGGAAGCAAGGAGG
>WQTY01000385.1 GCA_009786045.1 Pseudomonadota bacterium
GCAGTCGCCCCAGCCGGGCGTTGCGGGCCGGCGATTGAGGCCCGCACAGGGGGTAGACGCGTATCGGCCGCGGCCGATAGCGGCGCAGGGGGCGTTGCCCCCTACAACTGCCCTCTTCCCAAGACGAAAAAACCGCCCACAAGGGGCGGTTTCCGACATAAACACTGCCTGCAGGTTTACTTCTTCTCAAGCGCTTCGTTGATGACAGCCCGGAACGACTCTATCGGCTGGGCACCGACAAAGAGTTTGCCATTGATGACAAACGTAGGCGTGCCGCTGATGCCGGCACCCGAAGCTGCCGCCATGTCGGCAGCAACGATTGCCGCATAGGCACCGCTGTCAAGTTCTGCGGCAAAGCGCTCGACATCCAGGCCAAGCTGGGCCGCGTACTTCTTGAGATCATCGACGCTGAGCGCCTGCTGATTCGCAAACATGAGATCGTGCATCTCCCAGAACTTGCCCTGCGCATGCGCTGCCATCGCCGCCTCACCGGCCTTCTGCGCATTGGCGTGGAAGGGCAGCGGAAGGTGCTTAAAGACGAGATTGATCTTGCCTTCGTATTCCTTGAGCAACTGCTCAAGCGTCGGCGTGACGCGCTTGGAGAACGGGCATTCAAACTCGGTAAAGAGAACCAGCGTCACCGGCGCATCCGCCGCACCGCGCATGGGGGAACCCGCAGTGTTGACGACAATTTTGGGCTCAATGTTGCTCTTGGCGATTTCCTCATAGAGCTTGTCGGATGACACGCCCTTGGCGAGGAATTCCTGAACAATGAGAAGCTCTTTGTCGAGGGCAGCCTGGAAAGCCTGCAAAGGCTGAGCGCCGCTGAGACGCAGACCATTGAAGAAGAAGTGCGGTGTACCCTGAACGCCGGCACGCTTACCCGCATCAATGTCGGCCTGGACGGCAGCCACCACAGCCGGGCTCTCCAGGTCGGCAAGGAACTTCTGCATATCCAGGCCAACCTGCTCCGCATACTTAATCAGGTGCTCGCGGCCAAGGGCCTTGGTGTCCTGGAAAAGAAGCGTATAGTATTCCCAGAACTTGCCCTGAAGCTTTGCAGCCTCAGCAGCCTGATGCGCCAACCTGGCATTCTGGTGGAAGTCGAGCGGGAAGTGCTTGAACACAATCTTAACCTTGCCAGGATTGTTCTCAAGCAGCTGATTGATCGTCGTATTCCCACGGGCACAGAACGGACACTCAAAATCCGTAAACTCAATAAGCGTCACAGGTGCGGAAAGATCGCCCAGCACAGGAGCCCCTGTGATATCAATAAACACGCGGGCCGCCTCGGCTGCCGGAGGAGGTGCTGGCTTGGCCGCCTCAGGGGCCTCCGCCGGCTTCGTGGCAGAGTTGAAGAGCTCCTTATAGAGTGCCTCACCGCTGAGGGACTTCTCGGCAGCAACTTGTTTGGCTCGCGCGATTTCCTTGTCGATGGCCGCCTTGAAATTCTCAAAAGGCTGAGCACCGGAGAGGAACACGCCGTTGATCAGGAAACCAGGCGTACCGCGCACACCCAATCTGCCTGCGTCCTCAATACCCTTCCTGATATAAGCTGCCGTCTCTTCACTGTTCATGTCCGCCTCAAAACGGGCCATGTCCAGACCAATCTTCTCGGCCGATGCTCGGATGTATTCCATCGTAAGACCAGTCGGATTCTTAAAGAGCTCTTCATGCATCTCCCAGAACTTGCCCTGACGCATCGCCGCCACCACCGCCTTTGCTGACGGAAGGCCATTGGCGTGGAAATCCAGCGGCAAATTCACAACACCCAGGCGAACTTCCCCGGGATACGTCTCAAGCACCTGGGCAAGTGTGGGCTGAACTCTGCCACAGAACCCGCACTGATAACCGCTAAACTCGATAATCGTCACGATCGCATTCGCGTCACCCTTCATCGGCAACGCCTCAACCTGAAGCGGCAACAGGATATTGGGATCCACCTCCGTCTTCGGGATGGCGTGCTTCAACGCCCCACCACCGACACCCTGCTGGGTCTCGACGGCTGTCGTCGACGTAGCACCGCTCTTTTCTTTGGCCTTGCAACCTACCATGCCCAAAGCCAACACAGAAGCCAACACGATCATCGCACGCTTTGCATTCGGTTGCATAATCTTCGTCATCTCTCGCATCTTTCTCTCTTCTCCGTATTAAGGATATGCGCCCCCGACGCCGTAAACCGCCACGGCCACTCCCGGCGGAACGCACATTTTACTCAAATACTCCCAACGCGCAAGCACCGATTGTGCACGCACGCAAACAATCAACCCACACCCCAGAGGCCAGGCAAAACATCTCTTCGGCAGCTGCCGATCCCCACTCGCTGCCTCTGCCNTCTCCCCCCCTAGAAGGCATTCCCAATGCTAAACTCAAACACCACGGCATCTTCCGTACGCTTGCGCGCAAGCGGGAAACCCCACTCAAAGCGCAATAACCCCATCGGCGACATCCAGCGGAGCCCAAACCCCATTGATGAGCGCAACACCGATGAATACTTATCCTCATTCGCAAACCAGTCTATCTTCAGCGACAGATCCTGGTTCTCATTAAACGCATTGCCCATGTCGAAGAATACCACCCCCGAAATGCCCATCGACTTGAGAATCGGAACCTCTATCTCAGCATTGAACACGAGCTTTTTGTCACCGCCAATCTGGAAATTTGTCAACGATGAGGAGGGGTCTGTCACATTCGTCGTAAAGGAACGCGTCGGCCCAAGACTCGAACGCACAAAACCACGCACGGAGTCCGGCCCGCCCACAAAGAAACGCTCAAAAATTGGCACCTCTTTGCCCGGCCCATTCCAATTCGCGATATACCCAACCTCCAGGTTAAACTTTAACACCACATCCCAGATAATCGGAAAATACGCCCGGGCACGTCCCAAAAGACGAACAAACTCGTGATCGCTCCCAAGGTGCTCATCTGCAACATCCACAGATCCCTGCAGCATAAAGCCCTTCGTCGGCAGAAGCCGGTTGTTGCGCCTGTCCCACGTCAGGGTCGCATTGACCGAACTCGTCCACCCGCCATTGAGAATCGAACCGATATTGCGCTGCGTCGACCCAAATCTGGCTGTCGTG
>WQTY01000386.1 GCA_009786045.1 Pseudomonadota bacterium
CACACCCCACGCCGTACACCCATCCCCAGAATCCTCACACCTCGACACCCCGCCCCCACGGCACGAAGCTGTTCCAACAACACACGCTTCGGCACAGCCCGACCCCTCCGCCCGGCAAACGCCATCGACACACACTGTACCACCAGGACAGTCAGGCTGCCTTATCCACTGGGCACATCCATCCGTACCAAGTTCACAAGTCACGCTGCGACCATCCTCGCACCTCCCGGCACCGACACCGCAGACATGACTGCATGTCTGACCACCTGCCTTACACAAACCATTGACGCATGCGGCACCAGGCTCACAGGCTTGCGGCAAACCCCATACAGCACAGCCCTCATCATCCACCTGACACGTCGATATCCCCCCGTAATTGCACACCGTTGCCCCCTCATCACAGACAGCAGCGCAGGATCCATCTTCATTCACACACCGCGTCTGATCGCAGCGTGCGCTGCTGGGGCAAGCAACCGTTTCCGACCAAACGGCACACCCATCCTGCATCACGCACATACTTAATGCCCCATCGCGACACGTCGTCTGCCCAGGCACACATACAGCAGGGCACGCAGGATCAGGGCTGCACGCGCCAGAATCACAACCAAACTCGCATGTCGCAGCACCAGACCAACGCGTGCAATCGCCAGCACTCACACGAACACAAGCCCTCGACGCCCCATCCAGGCACCGCGTCTCACCAAATCTGCACGCATCCACACACTTGCCGGGCTCCTGGCTGTCTGGACCATCCGTATCATCCCAGTTGCCCACCAATATCAAACCGCCTTCACAGCCAGTGGCAAATGCAGAGATGAGTGCTAAAATCGCCAATTTATTTCCCATCAAACGCATTCTGCTGCTCTCCTTACCCACAAAGTCAGTCAAAACAGCAGAATGCACATACGCAGCGGCCATGTCAACATCGTGCTGAAATACAAACAGGGCAATCGCTCGAAAAGTTGATAAATCGTATATTGATGAGGACAAACTCCATAGATGTTGACCAGATTTCACACTTTATTGTTCAAATGACTGGTCTCCTAATTTATGATCTATTAGCTACGAGCTTGAGCTTGAGCTTGAGCTTGAGCTCATAGCTAATAGTTATGGACATACACATCAAGCGGCGACGGAGTGAGATCGCTCCTCCCTCGCAGGGGGTGTGGGAATCCCCTAGCAGCTTCGCTGGCGTCCCCCCTAAAGGGAGAGCAGTTCCCCCACAAAAAAGAGAAAAACACAGCTAGTTATCGTCTTCGTGCGAGCGAAGGAGCAGGATGATCTCATCTGGACGGACAAGTCCGAGCTCGTCGCGCACTTTACGTTCAATGGCACGGGGTTCGCTTCGCAGCGCCTCGATCCTGATGCGCAGCAGGGTATTTTTTGCGGCAATTTCTGCGTTGCCCGCCTCGACCTCAGCCAGGCTCGCCGTCAGTCGCTGGTAAGTGTCCGAAGAAGCTTGCTCGAAAATGGCATACACGAGATATGACACGAACGTAATAAACGCAAAACCAAGCAACAGCCTGAAAATGTTTTCCATACGCTCACCCTGCCGACAACCCTGACCAACCCTGTCGACAGCCACAGCTGCTGCCAACACCACCCATCCTGCCCCTGATGCCACCCTTCGTCAAATTTAGGAGGAAAGCCAACGTGTGTAGCCGTCGAGCTTTATTTTTATCTGAGAGCTATATCTTTCAGGAAAACATGACGCCACCGACGAGCACTGAGCTCTAAGATTCTCCTGCATTCACAGGTAAAAATCCGTCACAAAATACGGCCATTTTTGCCAAAAATGATGCACTTCGCTTCTACCCACAAGCGATACGAAGTATCGCAGGGGGTGTGGGGGAGCCAGCTCCCCCACAAAAAAACTCGCTAACGGAGCCTGAGGCCAAAGCGCGAAAAGCTGTCTTCGTCGTTTGAATTGGAAATCACGAAGCGTGGCTGGCCTTTGATCTTATGGCCGGAAATGATGCTGCCATAGCTCGATTTCATGGGATGGCTGCTGGTCATGTCACGATTATCTTCGAGCACAAAGAACTGACCGGCTTCGAGTGTGACAGTCTCGGTTTGTGCAAAGAGGAGCTGCTGTGGTGAGATAATTGGATACCAGCGCCTGGGCTCGGCCAGCGAAACATCTTCGGGTAACTTGATGCCGGCGGGAATCTCGAAGGCAATCGGCCTATCGGAAGGTTCTTCCGGGATAAACTGCACAAGGCGCTGACCGTTAACATAGGGTTGTCCCCCCTGAATCTGAATGCTGTCCCCGGGTACGGCGATCACACGCGCAAAGAAAGCGCGCCGAAATCGCTGCCCATTCTTGCCTTTAACCTGCTCCTCGACCAGCACGAGGTCGCCGCGCTCGGGCGCGAACCATCGATAGTGCAGCCTGTCGACCAAAATGGTATCGCCGTGCAAAATACCCGGACGCATTGAGTCGTTGCTCATCCAGGTACGCTGCATGACCGTGCCCAGCGAAAAAACCATCACCATGGCCAATGGCAGCCAGAAAGTGACCATCCCGAGGCAAACCTGCATCCAGGGATTGGCCATGCGCACATAGCCAAATACGCCTCTTGCCCCCACATAGAACAGCCCAAACCAGGTGATGTTTAAAACCAGAAACAAAAAAAACAGGCCCGGTATCGGAAAAAATTGCACAAGGACAACTGCGAGAAAAAAGCCCATCACGATGGAGACATAGCTCAGGTTGGCGGCAATGCCCCACGCCAAATGGCCAAAATGAAAAAGCGCGGCCCCGGGAGAAATCAGCCCCGTCAGCCAGGACAATCCCTGCTTTGGCTGCTCCTCATCATCATGGTATGCAAATTCTTCTTCTTGATAATCCATATCCGGCGCTCAACCCAGCATAATCTAATGACGTTGTGCCTCGGATTTCACCAATGCACCGGCAACATTCGAGACCACCCATAAGAAAGCGGCACGCGCTGAACCGAAGGTATCCGGCGCAGGAGCATGGGGTCCGGGGCCGTCGGGCCCCGGCGAGGGGGTAGCTGCGTATCGGTCCTGTAGGGGCGAACTGTGTTCGCCCCTACAGGCCGATAGCAGCGCAGGGGG
>WQTY01000387.1 GCA_009786045.1 Pseudomonadota bacterium
GTCTGGTGGGTCAGGATGGCGACGTCAGCCCCCATCTGCACCGCATCCTGTCGAAGATGGGCGGCGGTGCAAACATGCCCGCCGCAAAACGCATCCTCGAAATCAACCCAAACCATCCTCTCCTCGAAAAGCTTTTGTCAAAGTTTTCTTCGGATGCCAATGATCCTGTGGTGTCGAAGTATGCCCGCCTGCTCTTTGATCAGGCACTTCTGGCAGAAGGCTCCCCCCTCCCCGATCCTGTCGATTACGTCAAGCTCGTGACTGAGCTCATGGTAAACTCGCTCTAATGTCTCTGCGACCGCGCATCATTCAGGTCGTCGGTTCAACCGCCAGCGGAAAGACAGATTTTTCTGTGACGCTGGCGGAGGATCTCGGTGCAGAGCTGCTCAACGTGGACTCCATGCAAGTCTACCGCGACTTGGCCATTGGCACCGACAAACCAGGTAGAGAGGCGTGCACACGCGTCCACATCCACGGCATTGATCTCATCGATTTGGGGCCGCCGCTCGACGCGTCGGCCTTTGCCGAATACGCAGACGGGGTCATCGCCGAAGCGGCCTCCCGAGGCAAGGCGTGTATTCTGTCGGGGGGGACAGGCCTCTACCACAGGGCCATCCTGCACGGCCTCATCGACGCCCCCACGCGCGACGATGCCATCCGGGCACGCCTTCGCCAGACACGCGACCAGCTTGGCATTGCGGCCATGCACGATCGCCTCACCGAAATCGACCCGGAAGCTGCCCAAAAAATCTATCCCACCGACTGGGTTCGCATCGAACGCGCCCTCGAAGTTTACGAAATTACCGGCACAAAATTGAGCCTGGCGCATGCGCAGCACGGCTTTCGCACGCAAAAATACGACCGCCTTGCACTCGGTTGCTGGCGGCCGCGAAAAGTGCTGTATGAAAAAATAGAACGCCGCCTCGACGAGATGTGGACAACCGGCATTCTGGAAGAAACCAAACGCATGCTCGACTGCGGTCTGCCAACCGACACCCTCCCCCTCAAAGCCCTTGGCTATCGCCAGGCTGCCATGGCCCTATTGGGCGAGTGCTCGTCAAGTGAAGCCCTCGCACTCGCCAAACAGGAAACCCGGCGGTTTGCCAAACGGCAGCTGACCTGGTTTCGCGCCGACAAAACCATCCACTGGCTGCCACTTCCCCTCGACGCCCCCCCCTATACGCAACTCCTCAAAGCCTGCCGCCTCTTCCTCGAAACGGGCCAGACCGATCTGTCCGGCATTCCGCTTGAGGTGTTTGAGTAGTTTTTAGGCGCGCCAGCTATTGCCCTTCGCAGGGCAATACGCTTGGCGGGCGCGGCTATCTGCTCTCGCAGATACGCCGCGCCTGTTTTTCTTGCAGTGCATGCCATTTTTAGTTGGGATCACTTTTATTTACGTCACAGGCCCATACATAAACGTGTGTAAAGAAAGACACTTTAGTGTCTTTTTTTTGACATCTGTCCAAAATGCCGCTAGTTAAAGTGTAACAGACCCCGCCGTTAAGGGCTTTTGCCTCGGCTGAGATGACTTCAAGGCTCCGGCGGGACATTTTTTGCCAGCGCATTTGCACGTATAGACGTTGCCAAAACTAGGCCGAAGTGAGATCAAAGTTCCTCCAGATTGACAGAACTTTGTTATCATGGATAAGCGCTGTTGGTGTCACTTTTTATTGACATGTGATCTGTGCATAACTAACGTAAATTTAACAGACACCGCCAAGGCTAGGCCGCGATAATATCAAGGCTCCTCAAATCGGTGGGGCTTTTTTTTTGCTACATTAAAGCACATAGATGTCATCATGTCTGAAGCTCAGGAAAAAATATCCTTCAACAAGCCTCCACTAACATTTGACGACCAAGTTGCCAAGTTGCGCGAGAGGGGGATGAGTATTGAGAACCCAGCAAAAGCAGAGTCCTTTCTCAGTCATATCAACTACTATCGTCTTAGCGCATATTGGCGTCCGTTTTTGCTTGATGCTGGCACTGACAATGAAAGATTTAAGCAGAACACATGTTTTGAAGTAGTACAAAACCTCTACACCTTTGACAGGGAATTGCGCCTGCTTATGTTGGACGCCATCGAACACATTGAAATTTCGATACGTACGCAGTGGGCTTATTTTGTTGCGCATGAACCTGAGCATGGAGCACATGCCCATTTGAATGCCAAATTATTCATTAAAAACAACAAAAAACAACAAGCTAAGCGTAAGCAGGCTGAGGAAAAACGAGAACGTCAGCAAGAGCGCAAAGGATGCAAATCTGTGTCCGATGCTCCAGACAATCGTGATAAGAACAGTAAGAAGACATACAAGGATATCTCGTGGCCAGACTGCCTTAAACAGTTGCAAGACGAAGTAGACCGCTCCAGTGAAGATTTCATTAAGCATTATAAGGAGACATACAAGGAGGAGCTTCCTCCAATTTGGGTGGTTTGTGAGGTTATGTCACTCGGGTCTCTGTCTCAATGGTATCGTATTTTAGAGTCGATTACTTTGCGTCAAGGCATGGCAAGCGTTTTTGACATAGACCATCGTGCGTTGGGGTCGTGGTTGCAGCATCTTTCTGTAGTGCGGAATATATGCGCACATCATGGCAGGTTGTGGGATCGAGAGTTTAGTATTCTGCTATCAGTTCCTAGGGGTAATTCCCAAGAATTGACGAATCAATTTCAGCGAGGCTCACGGAAAATATACAATACATTCCTGCTGACGCTGCACATGCTTGACGTCATCATCCCAGGTCATTCGTGGCGCACTCGCACAAAAAATCTGATCGCAGCGCACAAAATCGATGTCAGCAAAATGGGATTTCCTGCGGACTGGTGCGATTGCTTGCTCTGGCGAGAGGAAGAAAAACTCTGAGCGGGGTGCTGCGGGAAGGGGCGTGGTGTTCTAAAATTCTATCTTTCCCCGCGATAAATCGTCTCAAGAGGCGTGAATTTTGGCCCAAAACGAAACATTTTTCCCTTTACCCACAAGCGATGCGCCAGCATCGCAGGGGGTGTGGGGGAGCAATGCTCCCCCACAAAAAACAAAGCGGGGCGTTGCGGGGCGGCGATTGAGCCCCGCAGAGGGG
>WQTY01000388.1 GCA_009786045.1 Pseudomonadota bacterium
GTAGACGCGTATCGGCATGTAGGGGCGAACTGTGTTCGCCCGCCTACAGGCCGATAGCGGCGCAGGGGGCGTTGCCCCCTCTAGACTTTATCCCAGCCGTCGCCCGAATCGCCGTCGTCCTGGAGCAGGGCATCAAGGGGGGAGATTTTGTCGGATTCGCTGACTTCTTTTGAGGCCTCAGTGTTTTCGGCGTCGTCCTGAGAATCGTCGTTTTGCGTTTCACCCTGGGCCAGCGCCTCGATTTGGCGCTTTTGGGCGTTTGCGAATTCCTCTATGGCTTTCTTTTGGGCACTTGCGACATCCTGCATCGCTTTCATGATCGAGGCAGGCATCATATCGGCCATGGAGCGCGGCTTTTGGAGCGTTTCCTGGGCGGCGCGTGAGGCTTGTGCGATGGTGGAGGGCGTTAGTTCTGCCATGGAAAGAGGTTTTGCGCCTGCTGCGGATTTCTCTGCGGCTTTGGGCTGAGCGGCGGTTTTGGCAAGTGTCACAGGCTCGCTTTTGGCACTTGCTTTTGGCTTGGGCGCATCGCCAAACTTGGGTTTTTCGACCTGGACGCGGCTGACCTGCGTCATGATTCGGACCCTGATGTTGTGCATCATGGCTTCGAATAGGGCAAAGGCTTCGCGCTTGTACTCTTGTTTGGGGTCTTTTTGTGCATAGCCGCGAAGCGAGATGGATTCTCGCAAGTTCGTCATGGCCGAGAGGTGATCGCGCCAGAGCTGATCGATTTCGCGCAGGTAGAAGTTCTGGGCAAGTTCAAGGAGCAGTGTTTTGCCATCGACGCCCTTATAGGGGCTGTCTTCGCCCAGGTGGTTATCGAAGGCGGCCTTGAGGTCGTCGAAGCTTTTGATTTGGCTGTTGTAGTGCGCTTCGATGGCGTTCCAGACGAGCTGAATGATGCCCGCGCGATCGCCGCGGCCGACATCCAGCATGTCGATTTTGAGCGAGAAACCGAAGATGGGCACAAATGCCTTAAAGAAGCCTTCCAGATCCCAGTCCTCGTACATGGTGTGTTCGGGCAGGTGTTTGTTGGCGAAGTCGTAGGTGACGTCTTCGAAGGCATCAAGGATTTCCTGTTCAATGTTGAGGCCTTCGAGGATGTTGCGGCGAAGGCCATAGATGGCTTTTCGCTGCGCGTTCATGACATCGTCGTATTCGATGAGGCTTTTTCGGATGTCGAAGTTTCGGCCTTCGACGCGTTTTTGTGCGCCTTCGATGGAACGGCTCACCATGCCGGCTTCGATGGGGACGTCTTCTTCCATGCCCAGGCGTTCCATCATGGCTTTGAGTTTTTCGCCGCCGAAGATGCGCATGAGGTCGTCGTCGAGTGAGAGGAAAAAGCGGCTGGCGCCGGGATCGCCCTGCCGTCCGGCACGTCCGCGCAGCTGATTGTCAATGCGGCGCGATTCGTGGCGTTCGGTTCCAAGGATAAAGAGGCCGCCCTGTGCAACAACGCGTTCTTTTTCTTCGGCGCACTGTGTTTTGAATTTTTGCAGCAAGTCTTTGTATTGTTTGGGGTCGCCGTTTCCAAGGGCCTGGCGGGCAAGGAATTCGGGGTTTCCTCCCAGGAGAATGTCTGTGCCGCGTCCGGCCATGTTGGTGGCGATGGTGACGGCGCCCTCGCGTCCGGCCTGGGCGATGATTTCGGCCTCCCGGCGGTGATTCTTGGCGTTGAGGACGTTATGGGGGATGCCCTCTTTGTCGAGGCGTTTGCTGTAGACTTCGCTTTTTTCGACACTGACCGTGCCAACGAGGACGGGCTGACCCTTGGCGTGGCATTCAAGGATCTGCTTGATGACGGCGGCGATCTTGGCGCGTTCGTGACAATACACCACGTCCTGGTAGTCTTTTCGGATGATCTTCTTTTCGGTGGGGATGCTGACGACGTCGAGTTTGTAGATCTTCTTGAACTCTTCGGCTTCCGTGTCGGCGGTGCCTGTCATGCCAGCGAGTTTCTCGTACATGCGAAAATAATTCTGGAAGGTGATGGTGGCCAGCGTTCGGCTCTCGCTTTGTATTTCGACGCCTTCTTTGGCTTCAACGGCCTGGTGCAGCCCATCCGACCAGCGTCTGCCATGCATGAGACGGCCGGTGAAGTCGTCGACAATGACGACCTTGCCGTTTTCGATGACGTAATTCTGGTCGAGTTTATAGAGGGTATGGGCCTGGAGGGCCTTGTTGACGTGATGCAGGAAGTCAATGTACTTGGGCTCGTAGATATTTTCGACGCCCAAATGGCGCTCGACCTTTTCGATGCCCGATTCGTTGAGCGCAACGCTTTGGGCCTTCTCATCGACGGCATAATCTTCGTCGCGCTTGAGGAAGGGGACGAGCTTGTTGATTTTTTGGTAGAGATTGAGATCCTGCTCGATTTGCCCAGAAATGATGAGCGGTGTTCTGGCTTCGTCGATGAGGATGGAGTCGACCTCGTCAACGATGCCAAAGAAGTGCCCGCGCTGGACATAGTCGGCCAGGCTGAATTTCATGTTATCGCGCAGGTAATCGAAGCCAAATTCGTTATTGGTGCCATACGTGATGTCCGAGTTGTAGGCAATGCGCCGCTCTTCGTTGTCGAGATCGGTGAGGATCTTGCCAACCGACATGCCGAGGAATCGATAGATTTGTCCCATCCAGTCAGCATCGCGGCTGGCCAGGTAATCGTTGACGGTGACAAGATGCGCACCTTTCCCAAGCAACGCATTGAGGTAGAGCGGGCACGTCGCGACAAGCGTCTTGCCTTCGCCCGTTTTCATCTCCGATATCATGCCGCGGTGCAGAACGACGCCGCCGATCATCTGAACATCATAATGGCGCATGCCAAGGACGCGCTGGCTGACTTCTCGCACGGTGGCGAACACTTCGGGCAGAATGTCTTCCAGCGAAGCGCCATTGGCAACCTGTTCGCGAAATTTCACCGTCTGGGCAGCCAGGGCCTCGTCACTGAGCGCGGCAACTTCGGCCTCCCTGGCGTTGATCAGAACGACCGTCGGTTGAATTTTGCGCATCATGCGCTCATGGCTCGTGCCGAAAAAGCGTTTTATCAGTCCACCGAACATAGTATCT
>WQTY01000389.1 GCA_009786045.1 Pseudomonadota bacterium
CTGGCTTCCCATCCACCCCGACAGTCACGGTGAAGAATCGCCCTTTAATCCCATCTACCCAGCCGGCGATCACGAACTCTCCGTCATGATCTGGCCCGAATGGCAAACCGTCATTCAACAGGATGACTTCTTTTTCCATGCCACTGATCTGGATGTTGGTGCGGGTATGCGAAGGCGATACCCAGACAAAACGCCGATCACCATTCAACGCGAAATGTTCGATGACAAAGGCGGCATCTTCGATTTCTATCGTCTCTTTAAACGCTTCATTCAGGAAGACGGCCACATCAGAAGTGTTTTTCTGCAATGCGTCACCATCCCCGGCCCGCACAGCCTTGAAGAAGTACTGCGGCGCTTTATCGCACGCCTCGAAGACAACGAAACGTTCGACCTGCACCGCCAATGCGTCGATCTCCTGCGTCAGCTCTATCCCAAAACGCCATGCACTGCGCTGGCAAAATTCTATTGCGATAACTTTCAGCCCATCAATGCACTCATGATTGCTTCTGGCGAATACATTCGCCATTCTCCTGAATCTTTCCCGCAGCACTATGCCAGGGCAACAGAAACGCTTGGTGCCGCACTCTACGACATGGGCTATATGGATGAGGCCTGTTACCACCTCAAAAATGCCACCATGCTGTCTCACGCTTCCGCTTCGGCATTCCTCACCTATGGCTGCGCCTGTATTGAGGCGCGAGACTTTCAGGCTGCCATTCAAACCCTCCAGGAAGGACTCAGACGCGATCCCGCCAACGATCGTTTCGGTTACAACCTGGCACTTGCCTACATCGAACTTGGACAGTATGACAAGGCTGAGCAGTGCCTGAAAAAAAGCCTCCGCCATGCAAGAAGTGCCAGCGACATTGGCATCCAGCTCATACGCGTCCTCGTCAAACAGGCACGATTCCAAAGTGCTATTGAAACTGCACGCCTCCTCAGCAAGGAGGATCCTGTCGGTTTTTGTACCGCCATGACCTACCCGGAATTCGAAGATTTTAAAAAGCTCCGCATCGTGCAAGATCTCATCGCCGGATGTTCGGCTTACCTCTAACCCCCTTATTTATTCCGTATGACACACCAGCCCATACCCTCACGCCATGCCTCCCCGCAGCGGGCCACGACCGTTCTCTTCTTCCTCGTGGCCTTCATCGCTTTTATCGTCGCCCACGTTTGCGGCAGGCAAACCGCCCTTGAGTCACCCAACAGTATGGGCAGCCAGGCCTATAGCCTTATTCCAAACCCCGGTGCGTTGCTGTGGATGAGCCTGGGCTACAACGAATTTGTTGCCAATCTCATCTGGATTCGTGCCCTTCAATACAATGATCTTCAAAACGAAGCACAGCTCGCGGAGTACTTCGCCGACGCCATCATTGCGCTTGATCCCGATTTCGAACCCGTCTACAGGTATGCCGCTGTCAATGCCGTCTTCTCCGAGAACATCAGCGCACAAGGTGTCGAACGGGCCAACGCCTACCTGACCATGGCCGCTGAGCGTTTCCCAACAAAGGCTTACTACCCCTACACCATCGCCCTGAACTACATGTCCTATTACCCGCGCGGGGAAAATTACGACGACGCCACGCTGAGAAGGCGAGCTGTTTATTACCTCCAGCAGGCCATGCAAAAGACGGATGCGCCACCCCAGATCTCACTCCTCATCTCAGGGCTCATGAACAACGACGAAACCTCGGCAAAAATTCGCTTTCTTCAGCAGGCCGTTCTCACCGAGAATGACCCAAACATCAAGCGACACCTCCAAATCCGTCTCATCCTCATGACAGAACAGCCCGGTTCCCCACACACCCTCCTCCAGGCCAGGCGTGACCTCTGGCATGCCTCTCATCACCCTTACCTCCCCATCATGCTTGACTACCTCGTCAGCTTCAATGACACCCATAACCCCACAACCACCCGGTAAAGCATCATGAAAAAAGCTCTCATCACAGGTATCACCGGTCAGGATGGCGCCTACCTCGCCGAACTCCTGCTAGAAAAAGGTTACGAAGTTCATGGCATCAAACGCCGTTCCTCAAGCTTTAACACCGAACGCGTCGATCATCTCTACCGTGATCCCCATGAAGAAGGCGTCCGCTTCTTCATGCATTACGGCGACATGACCGACACCTCAAACCTCGTTCGCCTGCTGCAGTCCATTAACCCCGACGAAATCTACAATCTCGCTGCTCAAAGTCACGTCCATGTCTCCTTCGACTGCCCCGAGTACACGGCCGATACCGACGCCATAGGTGTGCTGCGGCTTCTCGAAGCCATCCGCATCCTCAATCTCCAAAAACGCGTCCGCTTCTATCAGGCCTCCACCTCCGAACTCTATGGAAAGGTCCAGGAAATCCCGCAATCCGAAACCACGCCCTTCTATCCTCGCTCCCCCTACGCCGCCGCCAAACTCTATGCCTACTGGATCGTCGTCAATTATCGCGAAGCCTACGGCATGCACGCCAGCAACGGCATCCTCTTTAATCACGAAAGCCCGCGGCGCGGCGAAACCTTCGTGACGCGAAAAATCACCATGGCCGTGGCCAGCATTCATGTCGGCATCCAGTCCTGCCTCTACCTCGGAAACCTCAACGCCAAACGCGACTGGGGCTTTGCCGGCGACTACGTCGAGGCCATGTGGCGCATGCTCCAGCAAGACACCCCCGACGATTACGTCATTGCCACAGGCATCACCACGAGCGTGCGCGACTTCGTTTCCATGGCCTTCGAACAGGTGGGCACGCACATCCAATGGCAAGGCCAGGGCATTGATGAATGCGGCATCGACCCCGCGACAGGAAAAGTCATCGTACGCATCGATCCCCGTTATTTTCGCCCCGCTGAAGTCGAGCTCCTCCTCGGCGACCCCTCCAAAGCCAAACGCGTCCTCGGATGGGAGCCCAAACATACCGTCCAGGACATCGTCAGGGATATGGTCGCACACGACCTCAAACTCGCCGCCCGCGACAAACTCCTGCACGATCACAATTTTCCCTTTGGACACCGAAGCCAGGACTAGCGGGGGCCGCGCCCCCTGCGCCGCTATCGGCCACAAACCCCCGTC
>WQTY01000390.1 GCA_009786045.1 Pseudomonadota bacterium
CCCCCACAAAAAAGCGGGGGCGTTGCGGGGCACAGGGGGCTTGCCCCCTCTAAAAAAACCAGGTAGTGGCAACCCTTGTGTGTCTGTCCTGTTGCCCCTGGTGGGCGAATCATGACACCACCCCCGAACCACAAACGACGCCATGAACCGAGAAAAAGAACGCATCAATCGCCTGCACACATTCGATCTGATCGACTGCCTCGCAAGCGTTGCCTCCTCCTCACCCATCGCCGTTCGCGGCCTGCATCCCGCATCCATCGCACCCTTTGTCGCCGAGCTGATGTCTGTTCAGCGAACCCCAATGCTCATCCTCGCTCAAAACGATGACACCCTCGCGAAGTGCTGCGAAGATATGGCGTTTTTTGCCCGGAGTCTTAAGGACGACACCTGCCTCGTCCCGCCCCTCTCAGACAGCCTCTACAGCGGTGCCGCTCAGAATCGACGTCATCTGGCGCTGCGCCTCAGGGCGCTCAATCAGCTCGCCTCAAGCCAGCCCCTCATCACCCTGTGCACCTTTCAAACCCTTGCCAGGCGCTGCATGCCAAAAGACAAGCTCCTGTCTGCCACCATGACTGTGCGCAGAGGGCAGGATTTGCCCTCCGCATGGCTTCGGCATCGCCTGCAAACATGGGGCTACACCGAAGAAAGTGAAGTCGATCTGCCGGGGACTTTTGCAGTGCGTGGCAGCATCATCGATATTTTTTCGCCTGCACACGATGCCCCCATCCGCATCGAGCGCTTCGACGACGAAGTTGAATCCATGCGAACTTTCGACCCCGATACGCAGAAAACCCAACACGCCATCGAAACCGCCACCATCATCCCGGCCAGCGAAATCCTCATGGACGACGAGGGTATCGCAAAAGCGCTGCAATCCGTGGGGGAAATCGCCGACACGCACGCCTTCCCCTCCAAATGCCTTCGCCAGTGCTGCGAAAAAATCCAGGAAAAGATTCCATTTTGGGGCATCCAGGCCCTCATGCCCGCCTACCACGAACACACCGACCTGCTCTTCGACTACCTCCCCCCAAAGGCGATCGTCCTCTGGATTGAGCCGGATGCCTGCCTCGAATCCTTCAGACAGCACCAAAACCAACTTACCCGGCAATACACCCACGCCATTGCCGAAACCAACTTCGTCTCACCACCACAGGCCCACTTTCTAAGTGACGAAACATGCCAAAGCCTGCTTGAGGAAAGAAAACTCCTCATCTCTGGCATGGCGCTGCAGCTCAAGGCAAAAACCTCTCAAACCATTGCCTACGACACGCTTGATAACCAGGATATCGTTGCTCGCCGAAACCAGCTCGCTTCCGGCCACGCCGAAAACTACCTTTCTCTTTTGGCAGATTGCTTCGAACAGTGGCAGGGCATCTATGGCGAAATCGCCCTGGTGGCATCCACACCCGGTGCCGCTGATCGGCTCAAAGCCCTCCTGCGCCCACTCGACCTGTCCCTGCGCGTCGATACAGGCCCCTTCCAGCTGCATGCCCAACGACACACACCATGTCACGACATCACCCTCTGCATCGGCACACTCAACGCCGGCATCCGCCTCCCCCACCTCAAGCTGGCCATCCTCACTGAGGCAGAAATTCTGGGTACCCAAATACGGCGTGCCAAAAAACAAACTCAGGAATCCCACACCATTCTCACCTCATTCCGTGACCTCAAACCCGGCGACTACGTCGTGCACGAAGATCACGGCATTGGTCAGTACCAGGGCCTCGTCACCCTAGAAGTCAGCGGCATCAAAGGCGATTTCCTCCACATCATCTACGCCGAAAAAGGCAAACTCTACATCCCCATCCAGCGTCTCAAAAGTGTCCAGAAGTACGCCGGCGCAGAAAAACCCCACAAACTCGACAAACTGGGCGGCGGCGCCTGGGAACGCACCAAAGAGAAAGTCCGGCAAAGCGTCCGCCAGCTCGCGATCAACCTCCTCGATCTCTACGCCAAACGACAACAACAGCCAGGCTTCGCCTTCTCTCCGCCAGACCCCTACTTTCAGACCTTCGAAGCGGGTTTTGACTACACCGAAACCCCAGACCAAGACAAAGCCATTCAGGCCGTCCTCGAAGACATGCAAAAGCCGCGGCCCATGGAACGGCTCATCTGCGGCGACGTCGGCTTCGGCAAAACCGAAGTCGCCATGCGCGCCGCCATGCGCGCTGTCCTCGATACCAAACAGGTCGCCATCCTCGTGCCCACCACCCTGCTGGCCGAGCAGCACCTCAAAACCTTCACCACCCGGTTTGACGGCTACCCCGTGCGCATCGAAGCGCTGAACCGCTTTCGAAAACCCAAAGAGGTCAAACAAATCCTGAGTGACCTTGCCATCGGAAAAATCGACATCCTCATTGGAACACACCGCATTCTCTCAAAGGACGTCGTTTTTAAGGATCTCGGCCTGCTCGTCGTTGACGAAGAGCACCGATTCGGCGTCGGACACAAAGAAAAAATCAAGGCCATGAGCGAAAGCGTGGATTGTCTCACCATGACGGCCACACCGATTCCAAGGACGTTTCAGATGTGCCTGGGCGGATTCAAAGATCTCTCCGTCATCGAAACGCCGCCGCTCGACCGCCTCTCCATCCACACGTTCGTTGCCGTCAGCTCAGATGCCCTCATCGCCGAAGCCATCGAAAGAGAACTCAACCGCGGCGGACAAGTCTACTTCCTGCACAATCGCGTCGAAGAGCTGCCAAATTACTACGAACGGCTGAAACGCCTCGTGCCGCGCGCAAGAATCGGCATCGCACACGGCCAAATGGATGAAAAAACGCTCGAATCCACCATGTTCGAATTCATCCACCGCCGCCTCGACATCCTGCTCTGCACGACCATCATTGAATCCGGCATTGATATCCCCTCCGCCAATTGCCTCATCGTCAACCATGCCGAACGCTTCGGCCTGGCCCAACTCTACCAGATACGGGGCCGCGTCGGACGATCCTCCACCCGCGCCTACTGCTACCTCCTCACGGGCAAAACCGCCCTCACCGACGTCGCACGCGAACGCCTCAGCGCCATCGAACGGCTCACC
>WQTY01000391.1 GCA_009786045.1 Pseudomonadota bacterium
GTCGAGCGTTTGACGGCAGAGTCTCAGATGCCGGGATTTTGGGACGATACGGCTCGTGCCCAGGGGCAGATGCGTGAGAAGGGCAGGTTTGAAGCGACGCTGACGATCATGGCACAGCAATCGCGTCACCTGGAAGATGCGGACGTGTTGCTTGGCCTGGCGCGCGACGAAAGTGAGGCTTCGCTGGTCGTGGAAGCGATGCAGGAGCTGAAGGCTGCCGAGGCAGGGATTTCGAAGCTGGAAATGATGCGCATGTTGAGCGGCCCCAACGATGCCGGTAACGCCATTGTGTCGGTCAACCCCGGCGCGGGGGGGACGGAGAGCATGGATTGGGCGCAGATGCTGCTGCGCATGTTGCTGAGGTATTGCGAGCGGAAAGGATTTGTGACGCAGATCGTCGATTTTCAACCGGGCGAGGAAGCCGGACTGAAAGGCGCAACCTTCGAGGTGGCGGGAGAGCATGCGTTTGGGTTGCTCAAGGCCGCGAATGGTGTGCATCGGCTGGTGCGGATATCGCCCTTTGACTCGAATGCGCGCCGGCATACCTCCTTTGCGAGCGTTTTTGTGTACCCCGAAATCGACGACTCTATCCATGTCGACATCAATGCCGCGGACTTGCGGGTCGATACTTATCGGGCCAGCGGCGCAGGCGGGCAGCACGTCAACAAGACGGAGTCGGCGATTCGCCTGACCCACATGCCGACGGGCATCGTGGTGTGTTGCCAGAATGAGCGCTCACAGCATAAAAATCGCGATACGGCGATGAAGATCCTGCGCGCCCGCCTCTATGATCTCCAGCTTCGGGAGCAGGAGCAGAAGCTTGAAGCGGTCAATGCGACCAAACGCGCCATCGATTTTGGCAGCCAGATTTGCAGCTATGTGCTGCATCCGTATCAGCTGGTAAAAGATCATCGAACGAATTTCGAAACATCCCGGACATCCGATGTTCTGGACGGGGATTTGGACGATCTGATGACAACCTATTTGCTGCATTCTGCAGGCGGCGGAGATCCGACGATTATGACAGAATAGTTTTTTTGTGGGGGCGTAGGGGCTGCAATCTGCAGCCCGGCTCCCCCACGCCCCTGCGTGCCTCCCCTTTCAGGGAAGGTGGCGGCGGCACCCTTCGGCGCTTCGCGCCACCTCCCTCAAAGAGGGAGGCTTCGACGGAGGGGTTCGCGTATCGCTTGTGGGTAGAATGGCCAGATGATTCGTTTGCACAAGATACCTCGTTTTGCAAGCAGGCGTGACGCAGTTTGTTTGTGTAAGGTAGTTTGCATCAGGTGAGTTTATATAAGTGTCGTGATGAAGATGAACAAAGTCAGTCACCCTTACCACAAGCAATGCGCAGCATTGCAGGGGGTGCAGGGGAACCAGTTCCCCCGAGCAGGGGGTGCAGGGGAACCAGTTCCCCCGCAAAAAAGAAAAACAGGCGTTTGGAGTCAGGAATATGTCTGAAGAAGTGAAAAGTGTTGAGATTGAAAGCACCGTAAATGCACAGGGTGAAGCGTTGTCGAATGAAGCGTACGTTGCCGGGCTCAATGCCGTGATGCGGGGACGTATCGAAAAGATGGAAGCTTTTCGCGATGCCGGGATCGAGGTCTATGCCACGGGATTTGAGCCAAATACCCGCGCTGCCGATCTGAAAAAAGCCTATGACGGCAAGTCGCATGACGAGATGGAGGCTCTGGCGGTTTCCTGTAAACTGGCAGGCCGACTCATGGCCATTCGTTTCTTTGGCAAGGGTTCGTTTGCCGCGCTAAAAGATGCCACGGGAACGATCCAGATTCACATCAGCCGCGATGCCGTAGGTGAACCGCTGTTTGAGCAGTACAAAAAGTACGATGTGGGGGACATCGTGGGGGTGGAAGGTGTGCTGTTCGTCACAAAGACGGGGGAATTGACGCTCCGATGTGCCTCGATCGTACTCCTGACAAAGAGCCTTCGTCCGCTGCCGGAAAAGTGGCACGGTTTGACGGACACGGAGAGCCGCTATCGGCAGCGCTATGTCGACCTGATGGTCAACGATCCGGTGCGCGAGGTGTTCTACAAACGTTCGCTGATCACGCAGCGGCTTCGAGAACTGATGGCAGAGCGCGGTTTCCTCGAAGTCGAAACCCCAATGATGCAGATCCAGGCAGGGGGGGCTGCTGCGCGTCCCTTTAAAACGCATCATAATGCCCTCGGCATCGACATGTATTTGCGAATCGCCCCGGAGCTGTTTCTTAAACGCCTGGTTGTAGGCGGATTCGAGCGCGTCTTTGAAATGAACCGAAACTTCCGAAATGAAGGTCTGAGCCGGCGGCATAATCCCGAATTCACGATGATGGAATTCTACATGGCCTATGCCACCTATACGGATCTCATGTGCCTTATCGAGTCATTGGTGCAGAAACTTTGTGAGGATATTCTTGGGACGCAAACACTTCGCTGGAATGGTCATGAGATAAACGTTTCCGGTTCGTGGCAAAGGCTTCGCATCCGCGAGGGCGTTGCGGCAGTACTTGGCGTGGAGGAATCGAAGCTTTCCGAGCGAGTTTTCCTCGAAGCAAGTGTGGCAACGCTCCCAGAGCCGATTCCTGCTCATATCGCAGCCTCGAAATCAGACGGTCACCTCCTGATGGAGATTTTCGAACAGCGCGTCGAAAGCACGCTCATTCAGCCGACCTTTGTGTACGAATATCCCGCAAGCGTGAGCCCGCTGTCACGTCGAAACGACCACGACAAAACCTATGTCGATCGCTTCGAAGTCTTTATGGGCGGCATCGAACTTGGCAACGCCTTCAACGAGCTCAACGATCCACTCGATCAGCGGCAGCGCTTTTTGGATCAGATTCACAACCGGGCACGAGGCGACGAAGAAGCACACCCCATGGACGACGACTACGTGCGCGCCCTCGAATACGGCATGCCCCCCTGCGCAGGCGCAGGACTCGGCATCGACCGGCTCGTCATGATGATGACAAACTCAGACTCCATCCGCGACGTCATCCTCTTCCCAACCATGCGCCCGGATTAGTTTTTTTATTTTTTTCGTGGGGG
>WQTY01000392.1 GCA_009786045.1 Pseudomonadota bacterium
TCGCGTATCGCTTGTGGGTGAAGGTGGCAAAGAACTTCGTTTGAAACCACATACCTCGCATTGCATAGGGAGATGACGCCACTGGGAGTGCGGGCATCTTGCCCGCTTCAAGGGCCCGAAGGACGGGGTGGTTTAGCGAGCGTCAATGTTTGGTTTACAAATGGTATGGCTCAGGCGAGACGCTGTCCAAAAAACCATGCCTGGACTCGTCTACCCAAAGCTCAGCAGGAATATCGGCCCCATTATCGCACCCTCGCCTTGTCTCCTTATTGGGAACGAAAAAGTGTTCCATAAAACACTCAGGTTCTCGATTAATGCTTACACATCGGCGCATAGCCCGTTGTTCGGCATCGACCCTTAGCCTGCATTCGTAATCCCACCAATTATCTGACGTACGGTACTGAATAATGAGAATGCCGTCCTTATCCGTCCACGTCGTATTCGCCAGCATGTATTCATCTCGCCCCCCCTCTAAACAGAATTCAGTTGGACAGGGCTTTGGGTCAGGATCTTTGATGAGAGAAATGATGAAATTATCATTACCTGTGAGCAGTATGAGTGTCGTTGGTATTTTGGTTTCCAGAGCAAGTGCATTTGGCGTTTTACGAATGGTCTTCATAAAGTGCACAAAGAGTGCCTCGTTTGGCATTTCGACGATACGTGGTTTTTTGCCAAGAATCACAGCCGCCCAATGACGCTTGCCACAATCATCGAAGAGAAGGCAGGGTGTGAAAACCTCAATGAAAACCAAATTGTCAATTCTGCCTCTGATGTAGAAAATTTGCTCTTTTTTTAATGTCGAATTTACAACGGATTCTACTTGGTCTCTGGTCGACCAAAGCTCGTCGCAAAAGCTACTGGCTCTATCCGCTATGCAAGCCATGTATGTCCTGTCAGACCACGCAAAGTCATCCCCCCAAGTGGCCTCGGCTTCTTCAGCCCCTTCGGTTTTTTCTGCCTCTTCCAACTCTCCAGATTCTGTTGGCAGAGAAATCAGCGATTTTGTTGCAGCACAGGCGAAGCAAAACATCACAACGGCGATGTATAAGGCACTCATTCGCATGGTTCATCCCCAGAAACCTTAGGTTTTCGTGTGGGAACGTTCTTATTGAGCTCTACGGACTTGGAGGTGAACCATTGGGCATGTTTCGCTGGCAGTTTGAGGTTGTCAGGATTGGACGTAAAATAAGAAGCATAGGTCTCGGCAAAATCCTCCCACGGCGCCTTGTACTGGTAGTTGCTGATCTTTTGTGTGCTATACGAGGGAAAAGCGAACCAATGCCCACCCCAAGAAAGCGAACCTTTAGCTCGCACCTCGTGGATTTGGTGATTCATGTCGTTTCGGTTACCAGCTAAGTACGGTTTACTCTCGGCAAACGAACGCCTGACATGTTCTGGCGCAGTACTGCGCGGGTGCCTGAAAACTTCAGCCATACCTTCGATGGGACAATACACACCGGTCTCTCCGGAGACGTTTCTGCCGTTGTATGCGGGTCGCATCAGCTCTGCTTTAATATCATCTCGCTTATCGGATACAAATCGCTTATCGATCATCAAAACCATGGCATTGCGCGCGATAATCTGTTCCTCAGGCGTAAGCGGACGGTTAAACGGCTGCTTGGCATTGGCAATGATAAAGTCGACGATTGGCCCCGGTTCACCCTTGCCGATGTCTTCCCAGCCGGTGCAGGCAAAAAATTCTGGCGTCATCGAGTAAACATACTGCTGCGTATCGACAACATGCCCCATTTCGTGGGCAATGATATAGTCGAATGCGTCGCGGTCGTAGGATAAGTCCTTCTCGTTTCTGCCTCTTAAGAAACGACCAACATTGCGATTCTCTGGCTCTGCTAAATCGAGACCATCGTCGTACATGACAGAGATGACCCCAGCGATGTCTGTCTGGCATTCATCCTGTATCGGGACACCCGCTGCACGGCCGCCCCATTGTTTCCCTGACGTGTTTGGAGAGTCCTTATCTGACCCAGCTCTTCCTATTTCTTTAAGCATTGACACATGGCTCTCGGGTAAAGCCGCGAGCTGATGGTAAAGGCGGCGCGCGCCTTCGAGTGACCAGTCTTTTTCTGTGATTTCGAAGTCAGTCTTAAACTTTTGCCCGATTTCGCCCACGAGGGCCATTTTGATGTCAAAGCGAGTCTCGGTGAACCGGATGAGGACATCCACATCGTTGACGTGGGGGGCGAGCCTGTCGAGGATGCCATTGCGCTCAGTCCCATCAAAAAGTCTGAAGACTTCTTCCATGTCGGGGGACTTGATGAAGTTGCTGATCTCACCAGGGTCTTTCGAATTCAGAACCATCTGAAGCTGCATCCTGAGCATGAGCTTGCTTATGTTGGCGCGCTCTTGCTCTTCTTCCGCCTGTATTTTTGGCCCCAAAACTTGTTCCGCCTCGTGCAGCTTGCCAAGGCAGTCGTGCAGTGCGAACTTTTCAAGCACCAACACCAGATTTTCTTTCAGCATTGGGTTCGTAAAGATAGCTCGCCAGTCTTCCGGTTGGGCATTCTGGATCAGGCTATACACTGCGTTCTTGTCGTGCCTGTCCAGCCCCTCATTTAGCTTTGTCTCGAAGGACTTGGGCGCCTCATTGTGGTCTTCCTCATTATTTTTTGCATTATCGGCACTTGTTGCATCAACCGACTTCTTCTCAAGCACCCGATCTATGTCACCCATCGCTTCACCTCGGTCAAAGATGTTGGTCCTCCATCAACACTAAAAAAATAACCTTAATTATTATCTCACAATCGAGGTTTTTCTGTCAAACGACAGCAGAAATTTCTGGCAAATGTCCATTCGCAGGTCTAATGTTCGTTTATACGAACCACCCCGACGTTCCGCGCCACCCTCTTAGGCCTCTGTTCGCCACGATGGATATGGTGGCTGCAACGATGCCCTTGGATGCCCTGCCCACAGGCGATACGACGTATCGCAGGGGGTGTGGGGGAACGCGTTCCCCCACAAAAAAACCAAAAAGCGGGGCGTTGCGGGGCCGGCGATTGAGGCCCCGCAGAGGGGGTAG
>WQTY01000393.1 GCA_009786045.1 Pseudomonadota bacterium
CCCCTACAGGCCGATACGCAGCTACCCCCTTTGCAGGGCCTCAGTCGCCGGCCCCGCAACGCCCCGCTTGAGCGACTGCGTCGCGCGGGCGACCGGGACGGTCGCCCCTGCAAACCCTGCCCAACGCTGCGAATCTGCTTCAACAACGTTACATGCACACTTCACCCACAGGCAATGCGCAGCATTGCAGGGGGCGTGGGGGAGCAATGCTCCCCCACATAAAAACTAAACCATGGTTTCGAGCAGTCGCAGGAAATCGTTCAGGGTGAGGTTTTCGGCGCGCAGCGTGACGGGGTAGCCGAGTGATTCGAGGATTTCGAGCCAGGCCTCTTTGGAGCGGCCGCCAAAGCCAGCCAGAGAATTGGCGAGTGTTTTTCGACGCTGAGAGAACGCTGCGTGAACGAGTGTTCGAAAAGCCTGCTCGCGTTCTTTAGGCAACAAACGATGCCGCGGCGAAAAACGAAGGACGGAGCTCGTGACTTTGGGGGCCGGTTTGAAAGCTTCTGGCGGGACATCGACGACATGTTCGATATGGTGATAGTACTGGCCTATGACGGACAATATGCCATAGGCTTTTGTGCCGGGTTTGGCGACAAAGCGATTGGCAACCTCACGCTGGAACATCAGCACCATGCCACAGAGAGGAATGTCCTCGTCGATAAAGCGGAAATAGATCTGCGAGGCAACGTTGTAGGGCAGATTGGAGACAAGGAGAGCACGATTGCCCTGCGCGTAGCAAAAATCAGGAAGAGGTTCGTGCAGAGCATCGCCGGTAACGACAGACAAACCCGCGCCGGCGAAATGGTGACGCAGAAAATTGGCACAATGGTCGTCTTTTTCGAGGGCAACATAAGGCTTTTGAAGCGGGAGGAGCGCCAGCGTCAGTGAACCAGCACCCGGGCCTATCTCAAGGAGATGGGAAGGCCCGAACTGGGCCACCTCACGGGCAATGGCCCGTGTGATGTTCTCGTCGATGAGAAAATTTTGCCCGAGGCTTCGTTTATGTCTGTGCTGCAGAGCAAAAACGAGCGCCTTGGGCGTAAGATCGGCAAGAAGCATGACAATCAGGAGACGACGTTATTTCTGCGTCGCCGCATGGTCAGCCACCCCAGGGAGGCAAGCAGGCCCATGGCGACAGCGGCCAAACCTGTAGAGGGTTGGGCGCCTTCCAGTGGCGTTATCGAGCATCTGGACTTGGACGGAACCGGGATAAGATGATCGATCTGGCCATGCTTGGTGACTGTGACAACGATATCGTTAGAGGGATCGCTGTTTCCGAGTCGGATCCTGTAGTCACCCGAAGCCACTTTGCCCTGCCATGGGCAAAGAAACTCTTCGCTGACGCCATGGGGGTTGGTCATGATAAACTTGGAGGAGCCGCGCGGGCACCTGACCCGCAGCTCACCAATGTCGTTTGCATCTCTGAGCTCAGGAATCTTAAAAAATATGCCGTCAGCGGAAACAGTCAGCGTATCTTTATAGGGGTGAAAGCCATCCTTCGTGGCGATCATGCTATACGCACCAGGTTTGATTTTTGAATAGACAGGGCAGGAGATGGGTTTGTCAGCATATCCCGCCAGCGTGATCATGGTGCCTGGCGTAACACAGACGATTTCGAGCGAGACAACATCACCGCAATTTTTCCTGACATCGCGAAAATTCTTGGTGATGGCATCGGCCAGATCTTTGTCTTCTTCGGCAATTTCGGAGAGGCGCGCCTCAAGTCTTTCGAAATGAAAGTAGGCACGGGGGCACTCATTGCGCTGCTGGTAGATGCGTGCAAGATTGTACTCTGTGTAGGCATCGGAGGTACACATCTGCATGGCCTGAAGCGAAAGCGCCAGCCCTGCATCCAGGTCACCTCGATGGGCAGCCTCACCGGCCCGGCCTGACAGATCGTAGAACTTTTGCTGTTCCCCATCCGACAATGACTGACATGATATCTCGGGGGGCGTTGCCAAAGCCAGTGTTGGCAATAACGCCAACCCTCCTAATCCAAGTGCAAGTTTTCGAATCATCTTCGCATGCATGGCAGGAATCCACTTCATCATTATCTCCGAAATAGAAAAAAGGCATTTCTCCGGCAGTGCCAATGCACACCTGAGGCCCATACATATTGCGTAAAATCACATGACTGTCAAGCGTTGTACGTGTTCCGACGCCATGTTCTGACAGCATATCAGGCCAATCTTCGGACACAAAAAAGGCCGCGCAACGATGTGCGCGACCGGGTTCGAACCCATGCGGGCAAGCTGCCCTGCTGTGGTCTAATCTTCTGCCTGATAGGGCAACAGAGCGATATGCCGTGCGCGCTTGATGGCGCGGGCAAGCTTGCGCTGAAAACGAGCGCTGACGCCGGTAATGCGCGAAGGCAGAATCTTGCCGCGAGGCGACAAAAAGCGCTTCAGCAGTTGAACATCTTTGAAATCAATTGCCAGAGACGCATCAGAACGGAACGGGCAAGCCTTGCGCTTTGCACGCCGGAAACCACCGCGAGCACCTGAAGCCACTGTCGAATTTGTATCCATGCTTATTCTCCCAAACCTCTAGAATTAACCGCGTGTCGGAACTTCCGCAGCGCACACAGGGCACACCCAAAACATACCACTCGGCTTGGAGTGGCGAACCATCTTGATAATCCCCATGTTCGAATCCTTACCCTGAGCCTGGCAAGCGGGGCACTTCTTCGTGTAGATGACCTTTTTCGTAGACGAAATCTTTGCGGGGCGTTTAGCAGCCATAGCAATCCTCTATTTCCGGCAGTCTTCCTCGCAATACGGATCGTTCAAGCACCGCTTGAACCCTCGGGAGACCGTCCGGAATCAATACCGTCCCCCAGAACGAGGCCGACGCCGTATAAGTGAAGTCTGCTACGGCGTCAAGTAATTTTGGTTTGGCATGCAGGGGCGGATGGCAATCCGCCCTGTGTGCATTGCTGCAGGGGCGGCAATCTGCCGCCCGGGCGACGTCGTCGCCAGCGGGGCGTTGCGGGGCCGGCGACTGAGGCCCCGCACTAGGGGGGAGCCGCGTATCGCA
>WQTY01000394.1 GCA_009786045.1 Pseudomonadota bacterium
GGTGAGGTGAGCCGCCACTTGCGGGAGTCTGGTCACTGGCGCGATCTTGTCGAGTTATTGTCGAATCACTGGGATGGCGTAGAAGATGTCACGAAGCGCTGTGCCATGATTCTGGAGGCTGCGCAGATCGAAGCATTTCGCCTGCACAATGTTGACGAAGCCATTGGCCTGTTTGAGCGCTGCATGCTTGAGGGTATGCCCGGCCACGTCTTTGATGACCTCCATAAGATTGTTTTTGGCCTGATGGAAGAAGCGACGGACAACCAGAAGCTTCGCGTGCTTGTTATTCTGACGACACACATTGTGAGCTATGCACAATGCGACAAGGTCACGAAGCTGCAGGCACAGTTCGATACATCGAAGGACTCGCTGGTGCGTTGTCTGTCGATGCTCGTGGATGCAGGCGTAGAAAGTTTCCGCGGGGATCAGCCGCGTGCCCTGGAGCTCGTGCGGGAGGCATTGGTGCTGTGTCCCGACAACAGGCTTGCTGACGGGATTTTGCTGCGCATTGTGCCAAAACTCAATGCTTTTTCTGAGTTTTCGGAGGTCATGAATGATCTTGAGTCGGAATCGATTTCGGCGGAAGACCTGAGCGGGGTTTGGCTGCGCATTGCCAAAGTGCTGCTTCGCGTTCCGAATCGCGAATCTGAGGCACTTGATTATGCTGAGCGTGCGGTTTTAACCAATGAAAACAATGACGAAGGCGTGGCGCTGTGCCTGAGCATTGCTCAGCGGATTAAATGTCTGGATCGAGCCTTTGTCTATGCTTCATTGGCCGCAGCACGCGAGAAACAGGATAAGGCCCGCAGCGATATGGAGGCGTTGTGTGCTGATTTGAAGCTGGCACTTGGCGATGATGAGGATGCACTCGTTTCTGTCTATGAGAGTTTTTTGCAGTTCACGGATTTGCGCGAGGAAGTTTCCGATGGTTTGTGTGAGCTGATATCCGGCATGTCGGATGACAAGGCCATCGCGCTTTTGCAGCGCGTCGAGGCCAGGTGTGTAACCAATGGCATGGCCGACCTGGTCAGCGGGCTGTATGAAAGTGTGCTGGAGAGGGAAATATCGCAAAGCCTGAAAAAGGGCTTGCTGGAGCGCTACATTGGCTTCCTGATGGGGCAGGGCAGTGCCATATCCCGGGATGTATTTTTGAGTGCGCTTGCGCAGCTCTATGCACTTTCTCCGACAGAACGTCTCTTTGGCATGCTGAAGACCTTTGTTGGCGACAATACCGATGAAGTGTTGCTCTGGGCCGGATACTTGGAAGATGACCTTGATATGGCTGACACGGGCCAGCTCGCCAGGATCTACACGACCCTTGCCGATTGCTACCAAAACATCCTGAAAGATTATGAGAAGGCGGCGGCGGCGTTCGGGAAACTTCTTGAGGTGGCGCCAGACAATGTGGCGGCTTTTAAGTGTTGCTTTGCGAGTTATGAACGGCTTGAGCGTTACTTTGAGTGTACAGAGCTGTGTCAGAAATTCCCGCTGGATCGGCTGACATCGGCAGAAAGGGTGGCGTATTGCCAGAAGTCTCTGATTTATGCGCTCATCTATCTGTATAACGCCCAGGTGATGGCGTACTTTCTTGAGGCGCTGTGTCGTGAAGGGGTGGAGTTGATACCGGGTGTCGTTGAGTTTATGGTTGAAAAAGCACATCAGGCATCTGTTGGCAATGATCAGCTGGTTTGTTTCTTTGAGGCGATTGAGGCTGGTGCAGAGGGCGTTTTGTTGTTGGCGCTGCGTGTTGCGCGAGCAGGGTGCCTGGTGCGGGAAGGGCGAGGGGAGGACGCATTGGCGGTACTGGATGCGTCGACCGCTGCGCTTGTGAAGGCACATCGAGGTGTGTTTGACTATTCACAGTCGATAAGAGCGCTTGTCGAGCAGCTTAAGGGTGTTCCGGGCGAGAGTGAGGCATTGAAGCTATGGTCGGAGGCTGGCGCGGATGTTGTGCCTCCTCTCACGCCTCCCAGAGGCTTGTCGTTGGATGCTATTGTTGAGCGTTGTGCAGAAAACCCTGATGATGAGGGGTGTGCCAATGCGGTGGATGATGCTTTAAAATCGCTCTCTCCTGATGAAGCCACGAGTCTGTGTATACGGTTGGGAGCTCTGTATGAGCAGCATCAACGGCTTGCGGCTGCCGAAGGGTATTACAAACGGGCCTTTGGTTACACTCAGTCATTTGAGTTGCTGGAGTTTTATAAGCGTCAGCGTCAATTCCGCAAGGCGCTTAAGATAATGCAGTTCAAGCTTGCGAAGTCGGTATCTTCTGAGGTGAAAGTGGCCGTGAAGCTGGATATGGTTTTGGCATACGAGCAGCTTCGGGATGTGGGCAATGCGTTGAAGAATTTGGATGAACTTCTGGAAGAAGGACGAGAAGCGTTCGAGAAGTCGGTTTGGGTTGCGCTGCTTCGCAGACGCGGCGCTCTGTTGACTTCCAGCGGCGATTTGCCTGGCGCGATAGAAGCCCTCAAGCAGGCATCTGCTCAGGCAGATGCGAAAGCCAGGGAAGAGATTGATGTCGATACGTGCTTTTTGATGCGCGAAGAGAAGTTGTTGGTGGAAGCCAAAAAACTTTGGCAAACGCTCGTTTTGCGAGGCGTCAAAGGCGACAGAATGCAGCTTTTGAATGCTTGCTATGATGTGGATGCGGAGAAGTATGCCGACGCCGAAGCGAAACTTGTACGGCTTCTTGAGGGGGTCCGTGGGACACCGATGGAAGTTCTCGTCCTGGAGCAGCAACTGCGCCTGGAGCAGGCTCAAGGTGCAGACGTTGAGGCATGTCGTGCGACAGCACGTCGCATTCTCGATTTGGATTCAGCGAATGCATTGGCAAAGGCGGTTCTCTCGTAGTTTAGGATGGCTCTGGCATGGGAGAGCAGGCCGGGGGGGGCTCTGCCTGTGTCTGAGCTGTTTTTTGTGCGGACAGACACCACACGAGTATTTTGAAATTCAGTATGTGACGCCCGCCGGTATGCTGATGCGTGGGCTGGATGGTCAACCAGGTGATCCCAGGCCATCCGCC
>WQTY01000395.1 GCA_009786045.1 Pseudomonadota bacterium
CAGTGACGCTTCCCTCCTTCCTCTGCAAGCTCAGGCATATCGTTCTCTGGGGCTCCTGCACTATGCGATGGACAATACATCCCCCGCACTCGAAGCCTGGAACAAGTCTCTGGGCATGGCCCAGGAAATGAACGATATCATCCTGCATGCCAATCTCCTGGCCGATATTGCGCAATGTGCTATCAGCCTCCAGGCCATGCGCACTGCACGTTCGGCCACAGAACAAAGCCTGATTCTGGCCCAGCAGCTGCATCATCAGGTCCTTGTGGCCCGTTGCCTGGCTAACAATGCCAAGCTTCAATATGCACAGGAACAATACGAAAAATCCATGCGCACATTGCGAAAAGCCCACCACACTGCCTTGAAGCTGCGCCATGTGCCGCTGCTGTCGATGACGTTGCACCTCATCGCAACGTGCTGTGCCAATGCCAAACATGCCGCCTATTGCCCCCCCAAAGCAGAGAAAGTCTTTTCACGCCTCTTTGCCATGCTGACAAAACATCGCATGCGGCTTCAGCAAGCTGCGCTGCTGCCCTCTTACGCAGACTTTTTACTGCATACGCAACAAAACATTGCAGCCCTCAATGCCTTGCGTCAGGCACGAGAAATCTATGCGAAGTTTGGTATCAAGAAGGCCTGTGATAAGGTACAGTCGTCGATAGATGACTTGCTTGCCCAGACGGATGTCACAACCCGGTAAGCTGCGGCAGTGATCTGTATACGACCGGCGCCAGGAGGACGCCGGCTTTTCGAGGTACTCACAGGACAACCGCAGGACAACAGGGCGATTCTCATGAACCATGCAGCCACAGACCCTCTCGTCGGGACGTTATTCGACCACCGCTACCTGATTAATTATCTTGTGGCACGTGGCGGCATGGGCAACATTTATCAGGCACACGACACCAAGCGAGGCCATGTCGTTGCCATCAAAGTTCTGCGCTCGGAATTCAGCGGCGATGCCGTGGTCATTCAGCGCTTTCTCCGGGAAGCCGAAGCCGTCGCCCTGCTCAAGCATAAAAACATCTGTCAGCTCTTCGATACAGGCTATACGCCAGATGGCATGCGGTATTTTACAATGGAGTTCCTGCAGGGACAGTCGCTGGATCAGATCATCATCCAAAGAGGGATGATAGATCCGGCAACAGCCCTGGGATATACGATCCAGGCGGCATCTGCCCTGTGTGAGGCACATAATCAGGGCATCATCCATCGCGATCTTAAACCCGCAAATCTCTTCGTTGTCCAAACGCCCAATGCACCGGATTTTGTCAAGGTGCTTGACTTTGGCGTTGCAAAAATGTGCGGTGCAGAGCAAATCTTCGAGCCAAAACTGACGAATGCAGGCTCTACCCTGGGTACGCCCTACTACATGTCGCCGGAGCAAATCCAGGGGCTCAATGTCGACGGACGAACAGACGTCTATGCCCTTGGCGTGATTTTGTGGGAGTCTCTTTTCGGCGTTCCTCCCTATGGCGGAAAATCTCTGGTCGATATCTTCAGTGCCGCCATCAGGATGAAGCTCCCAAAACTCGCCCCCGAGTACAAATCGCGCCCCATTTATCGAAAGCTCTATGCTGTATTAAAAAAGGCTCTGCAAAAAGATCGTACACACCGATACAAATCCATGCAGGATTTTCTGAGAGTACTTGAGAAGACGAGCTTTGAGTTTGGCAGCGCCATGTCCATGAGCAATGTCAGGCATCGAACCGAACTTGTCTCACACACCCCTGTCTCCATGCCCGCCTTTCGCCGGCATTGGAATCATGTCATGGGGATATTGACGCCCGGGCGATTCATCTTTGGGTTTGGCGTGCTCGTACTTGCTGTGCTGGCTGCGGTTTTCATTGCCGTCTATGTGTTTCCTACCCATGTCGAAATCCCACAAACCCAGTATCATACCTATAAATTCTTCTCCGATGTGCCAAGCGAAGTACGCATCAACAACCGCATTGTCGGAACCACGCCATCAAGCATTGAGCTCGTCGATGCACCACCTTTCGAAATCGTGTTTGCCACCAATCTTGGGGAAACCTACAGCTTTATGGTTGACTCGGTAAACGATACCATCCACGGGTTTGCTGTTAATCTGGCCCCCAAACGGACCGATACGCCCAAAATAAGTGTTGATACCATGCCCCCCGGCGCAGACGTCTATGTCAATGGCATGAAATATCCCCTCACGACGCCCTGCCACATTGACGTCACCTCCCATCGCGATGTGCTCATCACCATAAAGCTGCCGGGATACATCACAGAGAATATCCTCACCGCTCACCAGGGGGGGGATATCAGACTGCGTTCCAATCTTTTCAGAATCAGAAAGCCCTAGCGGAGGTCGCCGATGCGTCTGAGTTTTTTTCAATATGGATTTGTCTTTATGGCCGCGATATTTCTCATGGGTTGTGGATCAACCGGCACACAATCGGGTGTAGGGCGAATCGCTGTCAAACCCTCGCCAGAACTCATGCAGGTCGATGAGCAGCTGGATGCCCTGGCCATGGAGACGCAGACACTTAAAGATGAGTATACAGAGATACAAAGGAACGTCGTTGATCGTGTCAGCCTCAGCACAGGTGATCTCAACAATAAAACGCAGCTCATCATCTCGCTTAGCGCGAACAATGTTTTGAACGTCAACGGACGGGCGATGTCTCGCAATGATTTCCAAAATTATGCAGACAAGCATTTGCCGGCACTTTGTCATCCCACACCACAGCTGAACCTTCAAACAAGCGCCGGTTATGACGCTGCCGCCTGGATTTTGGAGATACTCTATACCCGAGGCTGCACGGACGTCGACATCCAGTAGCCCCCCGTGCGGCATACTTATTCTGCTGAAGATGTCCGCCACACGAACGCAGCCCCCCCAAAGGCTGCCATTGCAACGAAGCACATCGCAAGAATATCGAGGGTAATCTGGCCAAAGCCATGCAGGCCTGCCGGATGCACCCCCCCCATCCATCTTGCTGCCAGATGTGTAAAAGCCATGGCTGGCAGGCCAAGCACAATCAGC
>WQTY01000396.1 GCA_009786045.1 Pseudomonadota bacterium
CGTCGAGTTCTAAAAATCACCCGTCATCTCAAGCGAGAAATCGTTCCAAAAGACGAGAATTTTAGCCAAAAACGAATCATTTCGCCCTCTACCCACAAGCAATGCGTAGCATTGCAGGGGGTGTGGGGGAACTGGTTCCCCCACATAAAAACAAAACAAAAGGCCCGTGCAAGCGCACGGGCCTTTTTGCGCCGAAAGGTGCGAACTTAGTTCTCTTCAAACTCGGCATCAATGACGTCATCGTCTTTAGGGGCGCCTTGTGCGGCTTGTCCCTGGGCACCGCCCGCGGCATTTGCCTGAGCGTACATGACCTCTGCGAGTTTGTGGGAAGCCTTCATGAGCTCATCCTTGGTGGCTTTGATGACATTGATATCGTCAGAGTCTTTCTTTGCCCTGGCATCCTCAAGCGCCTTGTTGAGCGCATCAATGTCGCTCGACTGGAGCTTATCACCGTACTCCCTGATGCTCTTTTCGGCAGAGTAGATGAGGGAATCGAGTTCGTTTTTGGCGTCGATCAGTTCGCGCCGCAGCTTGTCATCGGCTTCGTGCTCCTTGGCTTCGTTGACCATGCGATCGATATCGCTTTGATTGATGCCCGACGAGGCCTCAATGGTGACGCGCTGCTCTTTGCCAGTGGCCTTGTCTTTTGCCGAGACGTTGACGATACCGTCGGCATTGATGTCGAACGTGACTTCGATTTGCGGGACACCGCGCGGCGCAGCAGGAATGCCCTCAAGGTTAAACTTCGCGAGGGTGCGGTTTTGGGCTGCCATCTCCCGTTCGCCCTGCAGGACGTGGACAGTCACCTTGGTTTGGTTATCGTCGGCCGTGGTGAAGACTTCGCTCTTGTGCGTCGGAATCGTCGTGTTTCGCGTGATGAGCTTGGTGGTGACACCGCCCAGCGTTTCGATGCCCAGCGACAGAGGCGTTACGTCGAGAAGGAGAATATCCTTGACGTCACCAGCCAGAACGCCGCCCTGGATGGCTGCGCCCAAAGCCACGACTTCGTCAGGGTTGACGCTGTGGTTGGTGCGTTTTCCAAAGAAGCGCTCGACTTCCTGCTGCACGAGAGGAATGCGGGTTGAACCGCCAACGAGCACGACTTCGTCGATATCGGCGATGTTTTTGTTGGCATCGCGCAGTGCCTTTTTGCAGGGTTCGAGGGTTTTGGCCACCGTCTCGGCAATCATCGACTCGAACTTGGCCCTCGACAGCTTGATGTTGAGATGCTTCGGACCCGTACTGTCGGCCGTGAGGAAGGGCAGGTTAATGTCCGTTTCGTTGACCGTCGAGAGCTCAATCTTGGCTTTCTCGGAGGCATCGCGAAGACGCTGCAGGACTTCCTTGTTCTTGGAGATGTCCATCCCTGTGTCTTTGTTGAACTCGGCCACGAGCCAGTCGATGAGGATCTCGTCGATGTTGTCGCCGCCCAGGTGCGTATCGCCGTTTGTCGAGATGACCTCGACGACATTGTCGCCAACTTCGAGAATGGAGATATCGAACGTGCCGCCGCCGAAATCGTATACGGCGATGGTTTCATCCTTTTTCTTGTCCAGACCATAGGCAAGTGCCGCTGCGGTGGGCTCGTTGATGATGCGGCGCACATTGAGTCCGGCAATCTTGCCGGCGTCTTTGGTGGCCTGACGCTGAGAGTCATTAAAGTACGCAGGCACCGTGATGACGGCTTCGGTGACCTGTTGGCCAAGGTATTTTTCGGCCGATCGCTTGAGTTTCTGCAACACTTTGGCGCTGATTTCCGGCGGCGTGTAGACCTTGCCGCGTGATTCGAAGGCAACCAGACCGTTGGAAGAGTTCGTGACCTTAAACGGCATGCGGGCTGCCTCTTCGGCACGTTCGCTGTATTTCATGCCGATGAAGCGCTTGGAACTGAAAATGGTGTTTTCGTGGTTCGTAATGGCCTGGCGGCGCGCAATTTGACCCACCAAAACCTCGCCCTTGTCGTTGAATGCCACCACCGACGGCGTCGTCCGATGGCCTTCCTCGTTGGGGATAATCTTGGGTTCGTTGCCTTCCATAATGGCCACGACTGAATTCGTTGTACCTAAGTCAATACCGATGATTTTACCCATGATTCAATCTCCTTGTGATTGTCATTAAAAATGCTGCGAATTATTTTATTGTTAGCAAGCGATGTTGCTTCGGCAGACGAAGCTAAGCACTGCCTGCGCATCGTCAATACCCAATGCCGGGGCGGGGGCGCATTTTGAATCCATGCCGCGGATCGCCGGGCACTTGTGACCCTGGCGCCTGCATCGCACAGAAATCCCCAAAACGGCCACACCCGAAGACGGCAGAAAACGCGCCATCCACACAGCGAAACGCCAAATTATGCACGTCACCGCGAAGTCAAATCGAATTTGAAGTTTTTTCGTTTTTTGGGGGCAAGTCCCCTGCGCTCTGTGGGGGAGCATTGCTCCCCCACACCCCCTGCAATGCTGTCGCATTGCCTGTGGGTGAAGGGCAAAGTGCTATCGTTTTTGGCTTAGTGCCAAACGTTGCGAACAGGAAATTATGTAGGGGCGGCAATCTGCCCGTTCGTCATCCAGATATGCCGCCCGTGGTGGCACATCCAAATTCCCCTCCTTTGGAGGGGGCCGAAGGGCGAGGTGGTTTTATGATTGTCGTCGATTTTGATTTACAGATGCGTATTTATTGGGGTAAAATACCTTTGGTGATTTTTTACAGTTGATGTTTTAAAATTTCCATCTTATGGCAGATTCATGGGTAATTGGACGACATAACCTTTGTTACAGTGCTAATCACAAAAAAGATCCGTCATCTGGCGCGCCTAACACGAACTTGGCTTCTGCCTGGACACAGGCCAAGAATGCAGGGGTCACTTCTTTCGTTCCTGTGGAGACACCCGACAATTACGACTATATCTCCTTTGATCATCCGTTCCCAGGAAACGTTATCATACACTAATATCACTTGGTGATAGCAGAAGGTATGGAGGAAATTGTTATGAGTTACAAAAGCTTTCT
>WQTY01000397.1 GCA_009786045.1 Pseudomonadota bacterium
TGTTGGCTTTGGCGATTGTGTGTCGATTCTCGTTTCCGGTTTGTCGCGTCTTGCGTATCGCGGGTATGATTCGGCCGGGGTTGCGGTGTGTTGCAATGGCGCGATTGACCTGCGGCGTGAGCACGGCAAGCTCGATAATTTGGTTGACTTGCTGTTGCGCTCTCCGATTTGCGGGTCGACGGGGATTGGGCATACGCGCTGGGCGACGCATGGGCGGCCAAGCGAGTCGAATGCGCATCCGCAATGCTATGGGAAGATTGCGATTGTACATAATGGCATCATCGAGAATTTTCTTGAGCTGCGTGCGATGCTTGAGAATCGCGGGCATGTTTTTTCGTCCGAAACGGACACCGAGATTGTCGCCCATTTGATTGCCGAGGCTTTTGAGAGGGGGGGGAATTTAAAGCTTGCCGTGCAGGAGGCGCTGCAGTGGGTGAGGGGTGCCTATGCGATTGTCGCGATCTGTGCCGACTGCCCGGAAGAGATCGTCGTGGCACGGTTGCAGAGTCCGCTTTTGGTGGGTTTGGGCAAGGGGGCGAATTTCGTGGCAAGCGACATCGCGGCGGTTCTCGATTACACGCGGGATTTTATCTTCCTTGAGGACGGCGATGTGGCGCGGCTGACGTCTGGCAGCGTCGAGGTTTTCGATGTGCTTGGTCAGCTTCAGCAAAGACAGTCCCGCAAGATCGACTGGGACATTGTCGTCGCAGAGAAGCAGGGTTATCCGCACTATATGCTGAAGGAAATTTTCGAGCAGCCGGACAAGATCACCGATACCTTTCGCGGTCGGATTCTGAGCGAGGAGGGGGAGGTTAATCTCGATCAGGAAGTTGCGGCGCTGCATTTGGAACGGTCGTCGCGTTTGCAGATCGTGGCCTGTGGCACAAGCTATCACGCCGGCCTTCTGGCTAAGTATGTTATCGAAAAGATGGCTCGCCTGCCCGTCGACGTGGACATGGCCAGCGAGTATCGCTATCGCGATCCGATTCTCGATGCTGATTGCGGGTTTATTGTCATCAGCCAGAGCGGCGAAACGGCAGATACCTATGCCTGCCTCAAGATTGCGCGGCGCCACGGCGCCAAAATTCTCTCGATATGCAATGTGATGGATGCGAGCATTCCCCGGGCATCGGATGCGACGTTTTACACGCGCGCTGACCCCGAGATTGGCGTGGCTTCGACAAAGGCATTTACGACCCAGGTGGCGTCTCTTATTCTGCTGGCGCTGGACTTTGCTCAAAAGCGCGGCACGCTTGATGCGGCGACGCTTCGGCAGTATCTGGATGCACTTCGGCGCGCGCCGATGCAAATGGGTGCCATTTTGGATCAGTCTGAGCGCGTCCGCGAGACGGCCAAGACGCTTCTCCGTGCCAATTCTTTCCTGTATTTGGGGCGGAATCTGCACTATCCCATTGCGCTGGAAGGTGCACTGAAGCTCAAGGAAATCAGCTATATTCACGCCGAAGCCTACCCTTCGGGCGAAATGAAACATGGCCCCATTGCGCTTATCGACGAAAAGCTCCCCATTGTGGTCATTGCACCGAAGAATTCGACATACGAAAAGACGCTGTCCAATCTTCAGGAGGTCAGGGCCCGGGGTGGACGGATCATCAGCATCGTTACGCAGGGTGACGAAACCCTGGCGTCGCTTTCCGAGCAATCCTTTGCCATTCCCGTGAGCGAGGATTTTGTGGAGCCGCTCTTTAGCGTTCTCTATCTTCAGCTTCTGGCGTACCATATTGCCGATCTCCTCGGAAATGACGTGGATCAGCCCAGAAATCTTGCCAAATCGGTGACCGTCGAGTGAGGCGTCAGCATGAAATTGTGTCGAAAGTTTTTGGTGTGCAGTGTTGTGCTGTTGTTTTTAGCGTGGTTCTGCCTGGGCCAGGCGTCGTTTGCCCACGCACAGCCGGCAGAGGGCGATGCACCATCGGCCAGGAAGGATGTGGCTAATCCGGCAGTGCGCATGACGGCGGAGGTCGGTTTTTCGTTGCTGTTCGGTACTGCTGCGGGCGGTGCGGGTTTGATCACAGGGCTTGTGGTGCATCGGGAAAGTCCCGTGCCCGGGCTGGTCGCAGGCGCATTGCTGTATCCGGCGGGCGTGGCCAGCGGCGTCATTCTGGGCGGTTATCTGACGGATTCGAAGTCTTCCTATTGGGCACCTTTTGTGGGCGCCTACGCGGGTGCAGCCATTGCCGATTTGACGGCATATTTTCTTGCTGATGACTATCCTGTTTTTTCGGCAGTGCTGGTTTTGGCACTCCCGGTGGTGATGTCGATGCTGGCGACCGAAACTTCCCACTATCGGCGGAATCGCGCATCAGGAGGAACTGCCCGGGTTTCAATGCCGCTTAGCTTTGGGTTTAGTTTTTAGTTTTTTCTGTGGGGGAGCATTGCTCCCCCACACCCCCTGCGATACTTCGTATCGCTATGGGTGGAGAGGCGAAATAGGTTGTTAATGGCCACATGCCTTGCATTGCGTGCAGAGGAAACATGTTTTTGTCGTGGATAAAAGAGCGGGTGTTGGGCTGGTGTGCCAACCAGCGTTGCAGAATTGTGCTGCTTGACCCTGGTGCCAGGCTGCCCGAGTTGGGTACGACGCATGCAGCGGGGTATGATCTGAGCAGCATTGAGTGTGTGACGCTGCCGCCTCGTGGGCGCGGGCTGGTTCGGACTGGGCTTGCAGTGGCAATTCCTAAAGGCTTCCACCTCGAAATTCGACCGCGAAGCGGCCTGGCACTGCACCACGGCATAACGGTGCTCAATGCGCCGGGCACCATCGACGCAGATTACAGAGGTGAGCTCAAGGTCATCCTTTTTAATACGACAGATGTGCCGTACATCATTGAGCACGGGGAACGGATTGCCCAGGCGCTCCTGATGCGCCAGCGGACAATCGCCTGGGATGTGGTGTTGTCGTTGGACGAGACCACGCGTGGCATATCGGGTTTTGGCAGCACCGGCATGGGGGGGGGGCCCTGATTAAG
>WQTY01000398.1 GCA_009786045.1 Pseudomonadota bacterium
CCAAGCCGTCCAAAGCGCAGCAATGCTGCCTTCTGGCCACGGCTGCGGCAGCAGATGCAGCGGCGCTGTGGCTCGCTTTGTTCGGGAAGGTTCGTCGTCTCGCAGTGCATCCACCCTCCTAATCTTCCCCGTTGCCGGCATCGTCGTCCCAATCCTCATCGTCCTCATCGTCCTCGTCGTCGATGGGGAAGACGTGCTCGCCGTGCTGCGCTACGACATGTGCATAGGCCTCAGCCAGCGAAGCAAGTCCGTTTTCGGTGAGATAATTCTCGAAAGCAGCACGCGCTGTATCGATTTCCTCTTCGGAATACCCCGCTTCGGAGATGGCAATTTGTTTGAGCCGGTCGATGATCTGTGGTGCCAGATTCGCGCCGATGCCCGTGCGGGCATCCATGCGCCTGGCGTTGCCTTCGACGAAGAGCCGGTTCAGGCTGATATAGCCGGCATCGTAGATCTGGCGCCCCTGGCGCTCGGAGAGACCAAGGAAGGACGAGATATCGCCAACGCTCCGATCCTCCCGATCCTTATCGGCACGGCTCCGTGCCGCGTCGTCGAGAATCTTGGTGGCTTCGGCAACAATTTTTTCGGCATTGTCCATGCCAAAACCCGGAATTTGAGCCAATTCGAGCGGGTCGACCTGAGCAATGTGATCGAGTTTGTTGTAACCCAGCGCAAACAGGGTATCAATGAGGGATTCCTCAATGTCGCTGTTGGCCATAAGTGCACGCTTGGCTTCCTGCATGAGTTCGTTGAGCCTTGACTCACTGATGATGTCGAGGTTCCAGCCCGTAAGCTGTGCGGCCAGCCGGACATTTTGCCCGCCTCGGCCGATGGCCAGCGAGAGCTGATCATCCGGGACAATGAGCTCCATGGCGTTTGTGGCTTCGTCGATGAGGACTTTGGAAACCTCAGCCGGGCTGATGGCACTGCACACGAATCGCGCAGCTTCATCGTGGAAAGGCACGATGTCGATTTTTTCGCCGCGCAGCTCCTGGACGACTGCCTGAACGCGCTGACCGCGCATACCGACACACGCCCCGACGGGATCGACGTCACTGGCCGTCGAGTAGACAGCCACTTTGGTGCGCATGCCCGGCTGACGTGCCACGCGAAGGATCTGCACGATACCTTCGTAGATCTCCGGCACAACCTGCTCAAAGAGTTTAACCACCAGAGCAGGATCCGTCCGGCTCAGGATGATCTGAGGCTCGCGGCTGCTGCGCTGAACATTCTTAACATAGGCGTCAATGCGATCACCTGCCCGATAAGACTCTCGCGGTGTTTGCTCGCGTGCCGGCAAAATGGCATCGGTGCGATCCAAATCCACGATAATGCTGCCCTTTTCGAAACGCCGGACAATGCCGGAAATGAGATCGCCCTTTCGGTCTTTGTATTGATTGTAGACGATATCCTGTTCTGCTTCGCGCATGCGCTGCAAAATAACCTGCTTGGCCGTTTGGGCTGCAATGCGCCCAAAGCTCAGCTTGGCACTTTCCAGATTGAGGAGGGAGCCGTAGCTCTTGTCCTGCTCCCGGGCACGATACGCATCCTCACTTCGGTAGAATATCTGCACCAGAAGCTCATCCCCGAGATGAACACTGAAGCCATGATCATTCGCATCTTCGAGGGTAATGTCACGGTAGGGATTGTCCACCTCTTCGGCTACCTGGAGGATCTGAAACAACTCGATCTCGTCAAGCTCCTCGTTATAGTAGGCTTCGATCTCGCGCTGCTGACCAAAGACACGCTTGGCAGCGGTTGCCAGGGCAACCTCCAGCGTTTCGATCAAAACGGAACGATCGACCCCCTTTTCACCGCTAACCTGCTTAATGACTTCACTGAGTTTCAGATCCACAAATCCTTCTCCCTATATAAAATGCGCCTCAATGCCGGATACCGCCATTCAGTGCTCGCCTCTTCCATGTTTGAATTCAACGCCCCCAGGCCATTAAAACTTGCGTTTGTTCTGAGTCTTCGTGGCCCATGCAAATACCGTGCGCACAGACTTGATGGATGCCCATGGCACCGACATCTCGCCCTGGGCTGTCTTGAGGTGGAGCGTCTGAGTGTCATCATCGACGGAGGCAAGCAAGCCTTCATGCGAAGAAACCTCTTCTCCCCTCACCGCCAAATGCACCTGCTCTCCCACGGCGTATCGAATTTGCCGCCACGTCGACAAGTCGCGCTCAATGCCGGGGCTCTCGACGATCAGGCGATATCGCTCGCTGATCGGATTCTCCAGGTCCAGCATCGCCCCCACCTCGCGGTTGGCGTCTGTTAGGGCTTCCACATCCACCCCCCTCGTGCCCTGGCGATCAACCACAAGACGCAGCACCAGTTCTCGCCCTTCACGCTTGAGTTCCAAGGCGTGGAGCACCAATCCAATCTGAGCCAACACGGGCTCGACAAGTCTTTCCAGGCCATCCATACTCAACATGACGCTCTCCGCAAAAATACAACACGCGCCCGAATGAGCGACGAGAAAATTGCTTCGCTGTCATTCCTTGAGAAAAGGAAAACGCCGCTCAGGCACCAAAAGGAAAAAATCCCTCTGGTGGTCACCCAAAGCCAGGTGACACGCCCGAAAACAAGGCCCAACCAAAGTTGAACCGACAACAACCGGCACTCAAACAGAGTGCGCGCAAGAAAAACCCGGGAAAGATAAACACTCCCCCGGGAAGTCATGCGAAAGAAGGGACTCGAACCCTTACACCCAAACTGGGAACAGGAACCTGAATCCTGCGCGTCTACCAATTTCGCCACTTTCGCGTGATCCGAAAACGCGTTTCGAACCAACGCCCTACTAGCAAACGCCCCCATGGATTGCAACAGAAAAATTGTGAGGGTGACGATTTATATTTGCACAGTTCGTGGGGTGACAAATTTGTTGGTTGTTGGATGGCAACGAATTGGCAGATTGGGACAACAAATGTCTGAACAGGATGATGCACTTCGCCCTCTACCCAGAGCGATGCGGCAGCATCGCA
>WQTY01000399.1 GCA_009786045.1 Pseudomonadota bacterium
AATGCGCAGCATTGCAGGGGGTGTGGGGGAACAAGTTCCCCCACAAAAAAAGACCCCGACTGGACGTTCTTGGAGTCATGATTTGTCTCAACATTCTTCTCTCCGGCAGGTTGCCAGGGCATCGCGACAGATCCTGCGGGATGCGTTTGGACGCCTGGGCATTTCCGACAATGACGATCGCCTGGGCTGCCTGTGGCTGATGCGCCTGTGCGTGATGCAGGTGATGGCAGGCCATGCTGCATCGCTCGCCCCTGCCCCATCGAAGCCAGCAGATTTTGGCGCCTGGCTCGTACACCAGTCAGATTTTTTCGAACGCCAGTTTGCAAAATTATTTTATCCATGCTGGTTTGAAGACTTATCCACACCCGAAGTCATCCAGGCGCTTTTTGAGGTGTGGGTTCAGATTGCGCCGCTCCCGCTTCGTGACGACCCGCGGTATATCGGCTGGCTGTATCAGTATTATCAGAGCGATGCGCATCGGGCAGTCGTCGATGTCATCGGCAAGATGGCTGTTTCGGCACAGGATATCCCTGCAGCCACCCAGCTCTTTACGCCGGACTGGATAGCACAGTACCTCGTCGAAAATACGCTTGGCCGATTATGGCATGATGCCCACCCTCACAGCGCATGGCGCCCTTCCCTTGGGTTTGCCCATGTCACGTCCAGTCATGCCCAACAGGCGTCGAGTTCTGAGGTTTTCCAGCATCCGCAGGCGGAAAACTGCACCAAAAACGACACTTTTGGCTCAAATGATGCACTTTGCCCTCTACCCACAAGCGATACGCAAACCCCTCCGTCGAAGCCTCCCTCTCCGAGGGAGGTGGCGCAAAGCGCCGGAGGGAGCCCGCCGCCACCTCCCCTGAAAGGGGAGGCTTGCAGGGGGTGCGGGGGAACAAGTTCCCCCGCGACGCTCGACATCGAATCGCTGACGATACTCGATCCGTGCGTGGGCTGCGGGCACATCCTGCTGACAGCCTTCGATGTCCTGCTCAGCATCTACCAAAGCGAAGGCGTGCCCGCTTCCAAAGCGGCTCGCCAGATTCTGGCACACCACCTGCGCGGCTGCGACATCGACCCGCTCGTCGTCGCCATCGCCGATGCCTGCCTCAAACTCCGCGCTTTGGCCTGCGACGCCACGCTATTCGACGATGCCCCCCCTGACGTGGCCGTTCACGCCATCGCTGATCAGCCCTTCTTTCATGCACCCGGTCAACAACACCGCCACGCACTGAGCGCAAATCTGGCGAACGCCGGCCTGTTCGGCACCTTGCTTCACATCCCCCAGGCCGACCTCGAACAGCTCGACCACCTCGCAAACACCGCCATCGACGCCTATGCCAAAGAAGCACACCTCACCCCAGACAGCCTGAAACAATCCTGGCTCGAAACTCGCCAGGCCTTTCACACCCTGGCCCAAACACACCTCGTTGTCTGCACCAATCCCCCCTATCTCAACAAACTCGACACCACTTTCAAAAACTTCCTCAGACAGCACTGCAAAGGTTACCATCGGGATCTCTTCGCAGCCTTTGTCCTGCGCTGCAGTCAACTCTGTGAGCCACGCGGGCTTTGCGGCTACATGACCCCAAATGTCTGGCTAACGCTCAAAAGTTTCGCAGCCATGCGCCAGGATATCATTGCCAGACGCCCCCTGACATCGCTCGTCGAGCTTGCAAAAGGCGTTTATTTCCAGGATGCCACCGTTGATCTCTGCGCCTTCGTTCTGCGCAACGCTCCCTCAACAGAACTCGCCGCCTTCTACCGGCTGGATCAAACCCACAGAAACATGGCGGCCCAGCGCGACGCCTTTGCCGAAGCCATCCGCGGTGACAACAGCGCCATTCGCCACATACGCTCGCTGGGCTCATTCTCAAACCTGCCCCAATCCGTCTTCGCCTACTGGATGACCGCACCGCTGGCCAGCCTCTTCGAACGCTTCCGCCCCCTGCGCGAATGGGCCAGCATCCGGCAGGGCATGGCCACCACCGACAACCAGCGCTTTCTGCGGCGATGGTACGAGCTCCCCAAGGCTGCCATCTGCTTCGACGCGCGCTCCACCCAGGAAGCCAAACACAGCCAAAAGCGCTGGTTCCCCTACAACAAGGGCGGCCAATTCTGCCGCTGGTACGGCAACCAAACCTACGTCGTCGACTACGCCAACGACGGCGCCGAGATCAAAGCCAACGTCCTGAAGCGCTACCCCTATCTCTCCACCACCGATTATGTTGTCAAAAACAGCCGTTACTATTTCCAGCCGAGCCTGAGCTGGACAAAGGTTTCGAGCGGCAGAACCGCCTTTCGCTGCTATCCCGAAGGCTTCATCTTCGATGTCGCCGGCTGCGCCATCTTCTTCGATGACGACCCCACTCGCCTTTACGTCGCAGGTTTCCTCAACACGCGCCTTTGCGCCCACCTCCTGGCCATCCTCTCCCCCACCCTCAACTACGAAACCGGTCACATCGCCACCCTGCCCATCCCTGAAACAAACCCCACTGACAAAGAAACCGTCATCCAACACGTTCGCACCCTCATCGCCCTGGCCAAAGAAGAATGGGACGAACGCGAGACATCATGGCACTTCCAGCACCATCCCATCGCCACACAAACGACGCCCTGCCTGCAAACCGCCATTCAAGCCTGGCGCAACGCCAGAAACACCCGACGGCAACAGCAAACTGCCCTCGAAACCGCCCTCGAAAACCACTTCATGCTCGCCACAGGGCTGACACAATGCGAGATCCTCACCCCCAATGACCCGCGACCGGAAGAATGCCGAGACGACGCCGATGCCTGGTCCATCCTCTCCTACATCATCGGACAGCACTTTGGCCGATTCTCGGCGCCTACCACCTCAGCCTATCTCCTCACATGGAGTCACCCCAACCTGGTGCCATCCTGCCTCCCCAACGACCTCACCGATGTCGTCACCGACTGGCTCCGCCGCCGCTTTCCCGATACAAGCCCCGAACACAACCTGGCC
>WQTY01000400.1 GCA_009786045.1 Pseudomonadota bacterium
GAATATGCCGGCAAATGCCCCAAATAATGTACCACCGCAGGCAAAATCTCACATGCCTCCGCCCCCCGCACCACCGCCTCAGGGCTGCTGCCCGCCCCCATCATGTGGCACAGAAGCGCCGCCACACGCCTGTCCCCACTGTGACCGTTCATGGCTAATCCCACGGATTGCGCCGATTCGGAACCAGCTTGCCCATCTCGCGATACTCCTGCAAACCACACGATTCCAGCAAATCCATGCCAATCGTCGTCTTGTATTCGGCCGCACGGTAGGCCGCACGCACCACCGCATTCTTGATGCATCCCCCCGAGAGCTCAAAATCTCGCCCCAACACCTCAAAGTCAATCCCAGGTTCAAGCGGCGCGCGGCCTGGCAGCAGCCGCTTCCATATCCGAGCCCTGTCCCGCGCATCGGGGAATGGAAAATCAAGCTTGTGGTTGAGGCGCCGTTCAAAGGCATCGTCAATCGCCGCATCAAGATTCGTCGTCAAAATAACCAACCCCTCAAAACGCTCCACCTCCTGAAGCAACAGGTTTACCTCCATGTTCGAATAACGGTCGTTCGCATTCTGAACCTCCGTACGCTTGGAGAAAATCGAATCCGCCTCATCAAACAGCAGAAGCGCACCAGAAGCTGCCGCCTCCCGAAAACACTTCTCAAGGTTCTTCTCCGTCTCCCCCACATACTTCGACATGATGGCCGGTATCCGAACGCGATAAAGTGTCATCCCAAGCTCATTCGAAATGATCTCGGCAGAAAGCGTCTTGCCCGTCCCCGAGTCGCCCCGAAACAAAACGCATACCCCACGTCCTGTCGTCAGCTTCTCCCCAAATCCCCACTCCTCAAATATCATCCGGCGGTTGCGCACCGAAGCAATGATGCTGCGCAGCTGATCCTTGAGCCGCTTGGGCAGCACCAAATCCTCAAGCGTCAGCGACGTCACCGTCTTATCTGCCAGCTTCTTGATGCGATTGCGAATCTGCGTCCTGGCAGACTCATCGAGAATCTGCATCGTCAATAACGGCTGCGCCTCACCGTCCGCCTCAAAAAGCGCACGATTCATCGCCACCGCCACCGCATTGCGGATCGTCCCCCCCGCAAACTCATATTTCTCCGCAAGATGGGCCAAATCCACATCCTCCGAAAGCTGAACCTGCGAAGGCAAATGCAAACGCCAAATCTCCTCGCGAAGCTTCGCGGTGGGAATGTCGAAATCGATATGCAGCGTCACTCGCCGGTCAAGCGCCGGATCCAATGCCGCCGGCACGTTCGTCGTCAAAATGACCAGCCCCTCGTAGGCATCCAATGCCGCCAGCAAAAGCGGCAGATCGCGATTCCCCTGCAGGCGGTTCCCAAACAGCAGCTCGCAATCGTCAAACAACATCACCGCACGGCGAAGCTTTGCCTCCCGCATCAGCACGTCGAGGTTGTCTTCGAGACTGCGGCGCGATTCCAGCTCATGCGCATCGACCAAAAGCAGCGGACGATTCAGGCTGTGTGCAATTGCCTGAGACAGCAGCGTTTTCCCCGTCCCGGACACACCGCTGAAAAGCAAAATCAAATGCCTGCCGCCGCCGCCAACTTCCTCCACGCCCCACGATGACTTCAGCGCCAGATACCGTTCATACTGGGACACAATCGCCATCACCTGGCGCCGGTGACGCTCCCCAAGCATGACCTGCGACAGCATGGTTTTTGGCCAGTACAGGCGGCTAAAACCCTCCAGGTGAAGCTCCGCCTCCTGATCCAGGATATACGACACAATCCTCGAAGGCAGCTGCAGCACCATGTCATTGAGCTGCGACTCTGACCCAAACTTCGGCTTAAGCTCACACAAGTGGTTCGACAAAAGCCTTCCTGAAGGCAAAAAAGCCCGACGATGCTCGACCTTCTCCGAAAACGACGCACTAAACAGCGCAATCGCCAGCCCCACATCCACCGACCCCAGCGCCATATTGCGCCGCATCTCCACGATGCACTGGCGAAATCCCGAATCGACCGTCTGCGCCAAAGCCAGAAAAACGACGTCTGCCTCAAATGCATCCAGGTCAAAATCCCGCACGAGCCGCACAAAGGAAACCGCAAGATCTGCTCCCGCATCCAGCGACGCCACACCCTCCCTGTACGCCGAAAGCACGCTCGCGTCGCCCCGTGCATGCCCCTCGCAAAGCGCCTTTAGCAGCGCCATTCGTTGCTCAAGGTATCCCAACATCGCTACCCTCCCGATCGGGCAAAACGCTCTGCCATGGCCCGTGCCACACACGCCGGCACATACGGACTCACATCCCGGCCACACCACGCAATCTCCTTCACCACCGAACTCGACAAAAATAATTTATCACTCGATGCCACCAAAAAGAGCGTCTCTATCTCGTGCGCCAAATCGCGATTCGCAAGCGCCATTTGAAATTCCGTCTCAAAATCCGCCACCGCACGAAGCCCCCTCACAATGACCCCCGCCCCAATGCGCCGGCAAAAATCCACCAGCAAACCGTCATACACATCAACGCGCACATTTGCACAATCCAACAGCGATGCGCGCAAAAACGCCTCTCGCTCCTCCGTCGAAAACATCGCCTGCTTGCTCCGGTTACAGCCAATCCCCACCGTCAAAATATCGAACATGCCCGCCGCACGCCGAATCAAATCCAAATGCCCATGCGTCGGCGGATCAAACGTCCCGCCATAAACCGCACTCCGCACTCGCCCAGAAACCACCCCACACCCTGTCCCTTCCTGCTGCATCGCCCTTTCCTCCTCTCGATACACCGACTCTCCCAGCATACCACCTCCCCACACTGCACAACCACGCATTTTTTTATGGGGGAAGTCTTCCAGGGCTCCCCCACTCTCCCCTCAAAGAGGGGGACAGCGGGGCGTTGCGGGGCCGGCGACTGAGGCCCCGCTCTTGGGGGTAGACGCGTATCGCGCTCGCCGAGGCGGTGCATCGTCGGCGTCAGCGGCG